>CAVJJV010000171.1:0-16061 GCA_963650055.1 Comamonas kerstersii
TGAGTATGCTTGAAACAAAGGCCCTGACAAGGGAGTTCGGCGGTATAATCGCAGTCAACAGAGTCGATTTTACAGTCGAGAAGAATATGATCACCGGTCTTATCGGGCCCAACGGTGCGGGAAAGACAACGCTCTTCAACAACATCACCGGTCTCGACAGTCCCACGAGCGGCAGCGTCACATTCAACGGAAAGGACATAACGGGCCTCCCGGCAAGCAGAATATGCAGACTCGGGATTGCACGTACCTTCCAGAACATCAGGCTCTTTAAGAATCTGAGCGTCATAGACAATGTAATGGTCGGACGTCATGCATTGACGGGAAGCGTCAGAAACAGGACCCTCCAGTCCGTGCTCTCCTATTTCAATGTAGAGAAGGAGAACAGGGAAGTCTATAAAGATGCCATGAAGTGGCTTGAGTTCTTCGGCCTGGAGAATATAAGAAACGAAGAGGCGGGGAGTCTCCCGTACGGACACCAGAGAGAGCTCGAGATAGCACGTGCACTCGCAACGGAGCCCGAGCTGCTGTTTCTCGACGAGCCTGCAGCGGGTATGAACCCGCAGGAGACGGAGAGTCTCATGGAGACCATAAGACGCATCAGGGATCTCGGAATAACGGTAGTCCTCATAGAACACGATATGAAGCTTGTCATGAACATATGCGACAATATCACGGTATTGAACTACGGCGTAAAGATTGCACAGGGAACACCCGGCGAGATACAGTCTGACAGCAGAGTCATTGAAGCTTACCTCGGAAGCGGGGACGATGAAGAGGAGGACGGAGAATGACAGAGAAGGAAATTCTGAAACTCGATAACATAAGCGTGAGCTACGGCAACATCAAGGCTCTCCGGGGCGTGAGTATGTCGGTGAAGGAAGGCGAGATGGTCGCCCTTATCGGAGCCAACGGTGCCGGCAAGTCCACACTTCTCAAGGCCATAGTGGGACAGGAACCCCTTACGGAGGGTTCTGTATGGTACGACGGGGAGCTCCTCTATTGTGTGAAGGACAGGCACTACCACGGTGTTCCTACATACAATGTAGTGAGAAAGGGCATTGCACTTGTTCCGGAGGGAAGAAGAGTCTTCAGCGACCTTACAGTCGAGGAGAATCTCGATATGGGGGCATTCATGCTCAATGATGATGCTCTTATAAAGAGAAAGAAAGATGAGATGTTCGCTTTCTTCCCCATCCTCGGAGAGAGACGACGTCAGAAGTCGCGCTCCCTTTCGGGAGGTGAGCAGCAGATGCTTGCCGTGGCGAGAGCATTGATGATCAGCCCCAGGCTCCTTCTTCTCGATGAACCGGGACTTGGACTGGCACCGCTCATCGTCCAGGAGATATTCAATAAGCTCCGCCTCATCAACGAGGAGGACAAGGTTACAGTATTCGTCGTCGAGCAGAACGCAAGACTAGCGCTCAAGAGCAGCAATGACGGATACGTCATGGAAAACGGCGTCGTAGTCCTCCATGACGACTCGAAGGCTCTTCTTACAAATTCGAAGGTGAGAGAGGCATACCTGGGTGAATAATTGTGGTTGCCCTGAAAGGCGCCGTGATTTAAAATGCTTAAAGGAGTTTTATTATGATTATTGAAAGAAGAATGACCAGGAATCCTGTGACATGTGCTCCTGATATGTCAATCCAGGATGCCGGGAATCTGATGAAGAAGGAACACGTACATCGTCTTCCTGTTCTCGATAAAAGCGGTAAGCTTATCGGAGTCATCTCCGAAAAGGATATCCTCAAGGCTGCGCCGAGTCCTGCAAGCACTCTCAGCGCTTTTGAATCCAACTACCTTCTCTCGAAGCTGACAGTCAAGAAAATCATGTCCCGTAATCCCGTGACAATCACCAAGGATACCCCCGTCGAGGATGCGGCGATGCTCATGATTGACCAGGATCTCTCATGTCTTCCCGTTCTCGAAGAGGGAAAGCTTGTCGGAATCGTCAGCAAGTCCGATCTCTTCAAGATGCTTGTCGAGTCATTCGGAGCAAGAGTTGCAGGTACGACCCTTACTTTCCTCGTCCAGGACAGAAAGGGAATACTTGCAGAGATCATGGGTAAAATCAGCGAAAAGCAGCTTGACCTTGTAACATGTTCCTGTTTTGCTGGAACAGAGCCGGGCAACAGATTCATCTACATCAAGGTTGCACATGTTTCGGCATCCGAACTTATCAGCATCGTCAAGCCGTACGCCATCGAAGTGATGGACGTCAAGGAGGTATTGTGAAAAAGGTATTACCGGTGCTTGCTGCACTCCTTCTCCTGCTTGCCTCCTGTGTTACATACGGAGGTGTCGTGGTTGTTGATGATGTCACCCCGGCCTATGCGGACTGGTCGTGGCTCAAGAGTCTCTATTCGACAATCTACGTCAACCTCGAAGCCAATGCCACAACGGGAT
Organism: Comamonas kerstersii; assembly: GCA_963650055.1. Lineage (GTDB taxonomy): Bacteria > Spirochaetota > Spirochaetia > Sphaerochaetales > Sphaerochaetaceae > Ornithospirochaeta. The sequence continues at coordinate 2,407 of CAVJJV010000171.1, forward strand.
ACGAATGGACTGTATCAATCGACGGAGAGAGCATAGTTCTGACAGATGAGTATTACACAGCTCCCGCAGAGTCCATGATGGTCGGAGTTCCCGGAGAGTGGAGTGCAGAGCTGAGTGCAGTCACTGACGGAGTCAGCATCGTCACCTTCACCTACTCAAGGCCTTGGGACAGGAGTGACGTTGCGGACGTTATATCAATCATGGTTACCGTTGATGAGGGAATCATAACATCTGTCGTGGAGCTTTAGTTCAATATAATAAAGATGTATGGGAAGGCGGGAGAAAATCCCGCTTTCTCTTATATGAAGAGTGAGGAGCAGATTCTCTCAGCTTCCGCTATATATAGTCTGATTTCGTCCGTGTTCTCTCTCTTTCCGTTTCTTTCCACCCAGCGCGAAAGAGATGAAATGTAATCCCTGTCGCCCGAAAGCGATACGTAGTCCGGGGCAACCTCGCTGAGGGCGGTGACTTCGTCCTTATCGAGTAAGGCGCCATCGAGAGCGTTGATTATAATAGAAGTGCCCTTTCTGAGTGCCTTCAGGAGTTTGTCCCTGTTCTTTTCCGCACTGTATGGGTTTCCCGACGATGTTATGTAGTCTCTTATTGTTTTCCTGATTTCGTCCAATTGTGACATACCGTTATTCTAGCCGTCCGGGCCTGTTCTGAAAAGTGATAATTTAATACAGAAAAGTGTATGTTTATGCAATTTTTATACATCAATCCGGTTGACAGTATAGAGGCAAAAGACTAAGCTTATGCAAACTTGGATTTGGAGATTTCTATGAAGAAAATACTGGTTTTAGGTCTTGTTTTACTTCTTTCGCTCTCACTTTTCGCCGGCGGTTCAACCGAGAAGGCAAAATATACAGTAGGTATCTGCCAGCTTGTACAGCACCCGGCTCTCGACAGTGCAACACAGGGCTTCAAGGATGCCCTTACAAAGGCATTCGGAAGCGATGTCGCAATCGATGAACAGAATGCCAGCGGAGAGGCCGTCAACTGTGCAACGATCATCAACGGCTTCGTCTCCTCGGGTGTCGACCTCATTCTTGCAAACGCAACTGCTCCTCTCCAGGCTGCAGCATCGGCTACAAGCACAATCCCCGTACTCGGAACATCGGTAACGGACTATGCCTCTGCACTCGAAATCGAGAACTGGACAGGAACAGTGGGTACCAACGTCTCCGGTACATCGGACCTTGCTCCCCTCGACAAGCAGGCTCAGATGATCAAGGAGCTCTTTCCCCAGGCGAAGACAGTAGGGCTTCTCTACTGCTCGGCAGAAGCGAATTCCGTCTATCAGGTAGAGACAATCGAAGGTGAGCTGAAGGCTCTCGGTTTTACAACGAAGAGATACTCCTTTACAGATACCAACGACGTTTCATCCGTTGCAGAGAAAGCTACGGAGTGTGATGTAATCTACATTCCGACAGACAACACGGCGGCATCGAATACCGAGGCCATCGCCAATGTCGTAATTCCCAAGAAGACACCTGTAGTTGCAGGAGAAGAGGGAATATGCTCGGGATGCGGAGTTGCAACTCTCTCTATCTCGTACTATGACCTTGGATACGCTACAGGAGAGATGGCGGTAAAGATTCTCAAGGGAGAAGAGAGCGTTTCCTCGATGCCTGTACAGTACGCCCCTCAGGTGACGAAGAAGTACAATGCATCCGTCTGCGCCCAGCTCGGAATCACACCGCCTGAAGGCTACACGGCCATCTGATAAGGATTAAATATGCTTTCACTCATAAATGCGCTCCCCGGTGCGGTGGCACAGGGGCTGATCTGGGGGATTATGGCCCTCGGTGTATACATCACATTCCGCATTCTTGACATAGCAGATATGACAGTGGACGGCTCGCTTGCTTTAGGCGGGGCCGTCTGTGTCATGCTTATAAGAAGCGGTGTCAATGCCTGGCTTGCTCTTCTTGCCGCCTGTCTCATCGGGGCCGCGGCGGGGCTTGTCACGGCACTTCTCCACACAAAGTGCGGGATTCCCGCGATACTCAGCGGAATACTCAGCCAGCTTGCCCTCTACTCGATAAACCTGAGGATAATGGGTGGAAAGGCCAATCAGCCTGTTTCGGTGGACAAGTACAATCTTCTTGTCTCCCAGCGTTATGTCCGCTCCCTCTCCCTCGATAACCCCATCATATTCATCCTGGTTCTCATTGCACTTCTCATCGCCTTCATGTATTGGTTCTTCGGTACCGAGAAGGGCTGTTCGATAAGAGCAACCGGCGCCAACAAGAATATGGCACGCGCCCAGGGAATCAACCCGGATAACGACATTATCCTGGGCTTGATGCTTTCGAATGCTCTTGTCGCACTCTGCGGTGCACTTGTTGCTCAATATCAGGGGTCGAGTGACGTCAACATGGGACGCGGCGCCATAGTAATAGGACTGGCGGCCATTGTTATAGGAGAAGGAGTATTCGGTAAAATCAAGCATAACTTTGCAGGAACTCTTTCCTTTGTTGTTCTTGGAGCAGTCGTCTACTACATAGTAATCCAGCTGACACTCCTTGTCGGTCTCAATACCAACGACCTCAAGCTCATTACCGCCGTGATAGTCGGTCTCTTCCTCGCCATTCCCTACTGGAAGAAGGCACTGGCGGAGAAGACAAGTCATAAGGAGGCCTCAAATGCTTGAAATCAAGAATATTTCCAAGACATTCAACAAGGGGACGATCAACGCCAAGCTTGCACTCGATAATCTCTCCCTCACCCTCAATGACGGGGATTTCGTTACAGTCATCGGCGGTAACGGAGCAGGTAAGTCGACTCTTCTCAATGCCATCGCCGGTGTCTTCATCGTCGATATGGGATCTATCATCAGCGGCGGAAAGGATATTACATACCTTCCGGACTATAAGAGAGCCGGGATGCTCGGGCGTGTCTTCCAGGACCCCATGATGGGTACGACTCCCAATATGCTCATCGAGGAGAATATGGCTCTAGCCTACAGGAGGGGTCAGAAAAGAGGACTCAGGTGGGGAATCACAAGAGAGGAGAGGGAGATCTACCGCGAAGCACTCAAGACTCTCAATCTCGGACTCGAGGACAGAATGACGAGCAAGGTCGGACTGCTTTCCGGCGGCCAGAGACAGGCTCTGACTCTCCTGATGGCGACGCTGAGAAAGCCCGAGGTACTCCTTCTTGACGAACATACCGCGGCACTCGACCCCAAGACTGCAGAGAAGGTTCTTACTCTCTCCGACAAGATTGTCGAGGAGAACAATCTCACGACTATGATGGTCACCCATAACATGAAGGACGCCATCCAGCACGGCAACAGACTCATCATGATGGACAGAGGCCGCATCGTAGTCGATATAAGCGGGGAGGAGAAGAAAAAGCTCACAGTCCCCGACCTGATGGCCATGTTCAGCCGTGCCAGCGGCTCGAGCGAAGCCAACGACCAGATGCTTCTTTCAAAATAATCTTCAACGGTCTCCACATGGAGGCCGTTATTCGTGATAGAATACTCTCGAGGAAGAAATGGACGCAGATAGAAGAATCAGAAATACGGTGTCATCATTCATTTCGCATCTTGCGGTGGTACTGCCGGTGGATGTCAGAAAGAGGCTTGAGGAGATGGAGGAGAATGAGACTGATCCCCTTGCCCTCTCACTCTATGAAGCTATGAGGAAGAACCAGGAGGAGGCACTCCGCATCAAGTCACCATGCTGTCAGGATACAGGTATCATACAGTACTGGGTACGGGTCGGAGCCTTCTTTCCATACATCAATATTCTTGAAAGTACACTCACAGGGGCCGTCCTGGACGCAACGGAGAGAACACCCCTCAGGCCCAATGCCGTCGAGACCTTCGATGAATACAACACAGGAACAAATACAGGAAGCGGGGCGCCTTTCTTCTTCTGGGATATCGTCCCGGACAGCGATATGTGCGAGCTGTATGTCCTTCTTGCAGGAGGGGGCTCTTCTGCTCCAGGGAAATCTCTTGTCCTGACACCATCATCCGGGTACAGGGGTGTTGCAGACTTTGTTCTCGACGAGACTGCACTCTACGGCCCCAATGCCTGCCCGCCTCTTCTTGTCGGTGTCGGCATCGGGGCGACAAGTGAGATAGCTTCTCTCAATGCCAAGAAGGCATTGATGAGACCTGTGGGGTCGCATAGTGGAAACGAAAAGGCCGCGGGAATGGAGGATCTTCTCTTCAAGGAGCTCAATTCCCTCTCGATAGGAGTTCAGGGGCTTGGGGGAAAGGAGAGTATTCTCGGGGTGAACATAGTAAACACCGTCCGTCACCCTGCGACACTCGCTGCTGCAGTAAGCTACGGCTGCTGGAGCTTCAGGCGTGGATGTATAACACTCACCCGCGATCTCTCGTACTCATCCTGGACGCATCCGGAGTTCAAGGAGGCTGAAGATGATTGAATACAGAGACGGAAGAAAGGTTCTGATTACACCAGTTACAGAGGAGGATGTATCGTCTCTCCATGCCGGTGACACGATATGGATAGACGGGACACTCTTTACAGGACGCGACAGCGTGCACTCGCGTGTTGTGAACGAAAATATCATGCCTCCCTTCTCACTGAAGGACATGGTTCTCTTCCATGCCGGTCCGATAATCAAAAAGGAAGGAGAGAACTACAGTGTGGTTGCATCGGGACCGACCACCAGTATGAGAATGGAGAAACTTGAATACCGCTTCGTTGAAAAGACCGGAGTCAGAATCCTTGTCGGAAAGGGCGGTATGGGAGAGGAGACTGAAAGAGCATGCAGGGACTACGGCGCAGTGCACTGCGTCTTCCCCTCCGGCTGCGCAGTGACAGCTGCAGAGGAGATCCTCTCCGTCGAAGGCTACACCTGGGAGGACATGGGCATGGCGGAGATGATGTGGAAGTTCCGTGTCAGGAACTTCGGCCCACTTGTCATCTCCATAGACACCTGTGGCCGCAATCTCTTCAAGGAGAGGAGAGAGATGCTCGAAAGAGACAGGAAGGAGGCTGAGGAGAGAATAGGAGAGGAAATCGGGTTTATTTTCCGCTCCTGAGTCTTATCCCGGTCATCCCGGCAGCTTCCATAAGAACCGCCTTTGTTATACCTTCTTCCTTTCTTCTCTCTGTGATGGTACGGGCTGTATTGAGTATGGTCTCGACTGCCGCTGCACTGAGGCCGTTGAAGATATGTACAAGAGTCTCTTCACTCAGGCCGTCGAGAAGGGGTGTTCCCCCGAGGTACAGCTTTACAAGCTCTGCTCTTGTCTTTTCGTCGGGATTGGGTATGTTGAACTTCAAATCGAAGCGCCCCGGCCTGATCAGGGCGGGATCGAGGGAGTCGAAGGAGTTGGTTGCAGCTATCACGAGAATCTTCGAGGAGGGGGAGAAACCGTCCATCTCGTTGAGAAGGGTTGTGAGGATACGGTTGTTCTCCTTGTCTATTCCGCTTCCTGCATAGTTTCGTTTCTCCCCGATGGAGTCGAACTCATCTATGAATATGATGCACGGCTTTCGTCTCCCGGCCTTTGAAAAGAGCATCTTCACCTTCAATGCCCCCAGTCCCATCAGAGCTCCCTGAAAGTCTGCACCTCTTGCCGCGATGAAGTTCACGCTGCATTCATCCGCAAGGGCACGTGCGAACATCGTCTTTCCGTTTCCGGGAGGCCCCTCGAGGATGATTCCCTTCACCCCTCTGTTGCTTCCGCCGTTCTTGAGTGCATTGACAGCGGCGAGAATCTCCCTCTTCTCCTTCTCCATACCGGCAATATCTGAAAAGGATACTCCGGTATGCTTCACCACCCTGAATGTCTTTGTCGAATAGGAGAGAAGCTTATAGAGACCGAAGACGATGAGGACGAAGAATATGATGTCGAGAAGAGTGTTGATTAAAGCATCGAGATTGTCTTCCCTCTCGTCCCTGACCGTTATGCCCTCCAGAAGAAGTTCCTCCTTGATTGTAGGAGTGGATGGATTGTCTGTTACACAGCGTTTTCCGTCATCCTTTGTTTTATATATTATCCTGTCGCTTTTGAGTCTTACTTCGTCTATATTACCGCTTTCCCTTTCCTCTATGAAGGTAGTGTAGGGGACATCTCTTGTAGTAAAGCTCATGTAGGCATAAAAGCCGCAGACAACGGCGGCCAGAAGTGCAATTATTATAATTATCTTCCTGTTCATGAGGATAAGATAATATCTAAAGGTGATTTTGCAAACAGATAACGGAAAATGTTGCCGATTTCTGCAAAAGGTGGCAGAATATGGTTCAAAGTCTTTGCAAAAGGTGGCAGAATGCTGGTTAAAACCTTTGCAAAAGGTGGCAGTATCAAATAGGATGTATGTATGGAAGAAGTTGGCAGCTCAATTTTCCTGAAACGGAAGATAGAAAAACAGATCAGGCGGTTTCTCGAATCAAAGGATAAAAAAAGCCTTCTTGTCGACGGTCCGAGACAGGTGGGGAAGACCTACCTCATAGAGAAACTGGGGCGTGAGTATTATAAGAATTTCATCAAGTTGGATTTTCTTGCCGACAGCCTTGCTAAAAGCATATTCACCACTTCATCTGATACAGACGAAATTGTTTCCCGTCTTTCGCTTTTTGCAGAAGGGAAACTTGAGAAAGGCAGAACACTATTTTTCTTTGATGAGGTCCAGGAATGCAAGGAGGCTGTCACTGCAGTTAAATATCTTGTGCAGGAGGGAAGTTATAAATATATATTGAGCGGATCTCTTCTGGGAATTGAACTGTACAATGTTAAATCAATACCGGTCGGCTATATGGATTCCATCAATATGTTTCCACTCGATTTCGAAGAATTCTGTATGGCAAATGGTGTTCAGGAGAACATTATCACACTGCTGAAGACATCATTTGAAAACAGAACCAAAGTAGATGAGTTCATTCATGATGCCATGCTCAGGCTTTTCAGACTCTACCTCGTCATAGGGGGAATGCCGGCTGTTGTGGTAAAGTATCTGGAGGAGAAGAACATAGCTGATGCAGTCAGGGAACAGGAAAACATAATAAAGCGTTACAGGGCGGATATAGTGAAATATGAGAGTATTGACAGGAGACTCAGAATTACAAGTGTCTTCGATGCTCTGCCGGGAGAACTGAATGACGTAAACAGGCGCTTTGTTCTCAATGATCTTGACAAGGAGGCAAAAGCCGACAGGTATAAAAATACATTCAAGTGGTTGGAAGCTGCCGGTGTTGCAATCCCTGTGTATAATGCCGATGAACCTGTTCTGCCTCTCAGACTGAGTGAGAGATCCACACTGTTTAAACTTTTTTTTTCCGATGTCGGCCTGCTCTGTTCAATGTATGCCGACTCAATACAGCTGAGAATACTTAAGGGAGAAACAGATATAAACTACGGAGCTGTATATGAGAATTATGTCTGTCAGGAGCTGAGGGCACACGGCTATGAAAGACTGTATTATTTCAACAGCAGAAAACAGGGTGAAATTGACTTTGTGATAAGCCGTGGAGGTGTTGTACTTCCCATCGAAGTCAAGTCCGGAAGGGAATACAGAAAACATCATGCATTTGACAGAGTTATGTCAAATTTAAAATACGGTCTTGAAGATGCAGTTGTCCTTTCCAATGCAAACGTCGATGTCGTTGATAAAATCACATATTATCCTGTTTATATGACGATGTTCATCAAGAGAGACAGAGTTCCTTCCGATATGATATATGCTCCTGATCTGACGGTATTGACCGGTCCTGTTTGATGCAGAGTCTGAAGAGTTGAAGATTAATTTTCCCGGGAAAATGTAAGAGAGATATTGACAAGTGTTACTTTAAATAGTAACAATATTGCATCAAGCGAGGAGAACTATGTTTTATAAAACCTTCTTTCTATGGCGCGTGTCGCCGCGGACCTAATATTTTCACAAGATAATTCAAAGTTCAGGAGAAAAAAAATGAAAAAGAAAGTAATGGTTTTATTTATAGCTTCAGTGTTATGTCTCTCATGTCTCTCTGCTCTCGGAACGAAGGAAGAGAGTGCTTCCGCTTCATTCAAGGTGGGAATATGCAATTATGTCGATGACGCATCTCTCAATCAGATAGCAGAGAACCTTATGAAGGGTATTGAGGATATCGAGAAGGAAAACGGTGTAACAATCGAAGTATTCTACTCGAATGCAAACGGGGACGCGAATGTCATGAGCCAGATTATCTCATCCTTCATCTCCCGCAATGTCGATTTGATGATCGGGATAGCAACACCCGTCGCCATTGCCATGCAGGCACAGACTGAAGACAACGGGATACCGGTAATCTTCGCAGCTGTTTCCGATCCTGTAGGGGCGGGCCTTGTTGAGTCCCTCGATGCGCCCGGAGCGAATATAACGGGAAGCAGCGATTTTCTCGATACCGAGGCCGTTATGAATCTCATCTTCGCCCTCAATAGCGGAATAAAGAAGGTGGGATTACTCTATGACGCCGGACAGGATTCATCCGTTACCGCACTCAAGAGCGCCCGTGAGATATTGAACAAAAAGGGAATAGAGATTGTAGAGAAGACAGGAACGAGCGTTGAAGAGGTAATCCTCGCCGCATCCTCCATGATATCATCAGGAGTCGAGGCTGTATTCACCCCGAGTGACAACACGGTGATGACAGCAGAGCTCGCCATCTATGAAGAGTTCATGGAGGCAGGAATCCCGCACTTTGCGGGAGCAGATTCCTTCGCACTCAACGGTGCCTTCCTCGGCTACGGTGTCGACTACATCGAGCTTGGATACAAAACGGCATCCCTCGTCAAGGAAATCCTCATAGACGGAAAGAAGCCGTCAGATATCCCGGTACTCACATTCGACAACGGTACGGCAACCATCAACAGAGAGGTCATGACCGCTCTCGGATACACTGAAGACGGGATGAGTACACTCTTCAAACCCTATTGCACGAAAGTGCAGTTCATCGATACGGCAGAGAGTTTCTGATGGAAATACTGCAGCTACTGAATACGGCTCTCGAGCTGGGGCTCATCAACTCCCTCACTGTCCTTGCCCTGTTTCTCAGCTACTCGATGCTGAACGTCTGCGATCTCTCGACGGACGGCTGCTTCACCCTGGGGGCTGTGGTGGGTGCTGTAACGGCACTCTCCGGCCACCCGTGGCTTTCTCTTCTTCTAGCTGTCCTCGCCGGGATACTATCGGGTTTCATCACCGCATTTCTCCAGACGAGGATGGGAATAGACAGTCTTCTCTCGGGTATTATCGTCAACACCGGACTCTATTCGATTAATATTGCAGTAATGGGGGGATCGAGTATCCTGAATCTCAATAAGACGGAGACTGTATTCACCCTCTCGAGGAACATCTTCGGCCCTGAGATATACAGAACAGTCACGGCGCTTCTCTTTGTTATTGCCGTCGTCCTCTTTCTTGTCTTCTTCCTGCGGACAAGACTCGGGCTTGCCATAAGGGCGACGGGAGACAATCCCTTCATGGTATCCTCATCGTCGATCAACCCATCATTCACGACGACGGTGGGACTCTGCATATCATCATCGTTTACAGCTCTCTCGGGTGCGCTTCTTGCATTCAAGGAGAAGAGCGTGAATGTGAATATCGGATCGGGGATGGTGACGATAGCACTTGCCTCACTTCTGATTGGACGCACATTCATGGGCAAGGGAAGCATACTCAGGAGAGCACTCGGCGTAGTCCTCGGTTCTATTATCTTCAGACTTGTCTACACTATTGCGCTCCGCTTCAACATCCCGGCATACTCGCTCAAGCTTGTCTCGTCCATCATCGTCATAATTGCGATTTCGGGCCCGTACTTCAAAACGCGGTACCCGGAGTACCGGAGGATAAGCACGGCACGGAAGGAGAGAAGGAATGCTTAGAATCGAGAATATTTCAAAGACATTCAACAAGGGAAACCCATTCGAGAAGAAGGCACTCGATAATCTCTCGCTTACAGTCTTAGATGGTGATTTCATCTCCATAATCGGTGCCAACGGTGCGGGAAAGTCGACGCTCTTCAATGCAATCTGCGGCTCGTTCCTGACCGACAGCGGACGTATCGAACTCGATGGGGAGGATATTACATTCATGCCCTCCCACGAAAGAAGCAGAAGAATCGGACGCCTGTTCCAGGACCCGATGAAGGGAACGGCCCCCGGAATGTCGATAGAGGAGAACCTCTATCTCTCTTCGGGAAAAGGGGGATGGCTGAGCAGGATTACACGTAAGGAGAGAGATGAGTTCAAAGAGCGGCTCTCGCTTCTTGGAATGGGGCTCGAGGACAGGATGAACAGTCCCGTGGGACTTCTCTCCGGGGGACAGCGTCAGGCTCTGACACTCCTCATGGGAACAATCAATCCTCCCTCGATTCTTCTTCTCGACGAGCATACAGCCGCCCTCGACCCGCAGAGCGCGGAGAAAATCATGGCGATTACCGACAGTATAGTCAAGGAAAACAGAATTACATGTCTCATGATCACCCACAATATGCAGACCGCCCTTGACTACGGTAACCGTACGATAATGATGAACAGGGGAAGAATCATCTATGACACAACTTCCCCCGAAAGGGACATTCTCACTGTCAGCAATCTCACAGAGAAGTTCCGTGAGTGTGCCGGAAGTGCACTTAATACCGACAGGATGTTACTTATGGAGAATGATGTAGAGTGAATCCTCAATTATTGCATGGAGAATGATCGGGAGCCACATTGCACCCGACCATTTTTTTGCCGCAAGCAGCAGGTAGTGGAGGGCGACTGACAAAACGATATTCGGAATTACGGAAACGAAGACAGATGTGCTTATACCGCTTCTGGCAAATGGAAGAGCCGTCTGATAGAGGCCGTAAAGAAGTGCTGGAACCGTGTTGACGAGGAATCCCGGAAAACCGCTCCGCTCCATGAATGAAGGAACAAGACCGCGGAAGAGAAACTCCTCGAAGAATGCAATGAAGAAGAGGTAGTAGAACCAGGAGTAGGCTCCCATCGTGGGAGGAGTAACCATTACAACCGAGAAGGGAAGCATGAGCGTATAGAGTGTCGTCAAAAGGAGAGTGAAGGCATAGCGGTCTGTCTTGACGTAGTCAAGCTCCTCTCCGAAGTGCTGTCTGTAGCGCAGCTTCGAACCGATGAATACAAACCCCATCGGGAGGGAGAGTATGAGATTGGAGAAGAAATGGGGAAGGAAACCCGATGGCGAGCTGACATATTCAAGCATACCCGATTTCTTGAAATATACTGTGACAATCACAGTCCAGAAATATTGTATAAGGACATATGCAACGGCAAGAATACCATAGACTCCGCCTCTCTTTTCGTTCTCTGTCATCCTGAAGATGATAGAGTCTTTTCCCTCTATGTTCAATATCGTGGCATAAGAGAGGAGATCAGGGACTGCCGGCCGTCTGGACTTTGAACTCCATCTCTCCTTCCTGTGCCTTCCGGGAGTCATCTTACTCCATATGACCTCTCTCCGGGGATTATGACTTTATCCTGAAATACTTCAAATTGTTTTTTGATATCTTTCTTGAGCCGGATGCGGACTTGATAATCCTTTCGAGAAGTTCTTCAGATACCGGAGGCTTTGCCTTGAATATCCCGTATTCAAGGCAATTCTCTATATAATCCTTCTCGAAAAGTACAACCTGACTGTATGCAACATATGATTTATACCTGATGAATGGATGGTCTCCCTCATGCAGAATACATGCAGGGTCATCAAGCCTGGGGGTTGTCTTTCCATGATGTTACCATTACACAAGGACAGATGATGTCTGTTCCGTTATCATATTCATCCAGGACTACAATAAAGAGATGCCTGTCGTTCCCGGGATATTTATAGAGGAACGAATCACCGGCCTCCTTTCTGATTTTCAAGAAAGTAAATCAAGCAAACAGAAGCGAAAGTAATAAACATATGTCATAATCGGCCTAGATGGTGAAACAGAATTCGAGCAATGGGGATTTTCCGGATTCTGTGAAGGGAAGAGCAAGCTTCTTTGTTGCTATTGTGTAGAATAATGGGGAAAGTGTGACTCCTCTTTCTTTTTCCTTCTTTTGTTTTATATTGTTACCAGACGAGGTAAAAATATGAGCACATTAAAGAAGATTATAGTTTCAGCATTGGTTTTACTGCTTTCCGTCTCCCTCTTTGCCGGTGGAACAAGTGAAAGCAGTATTGATTTTTCATCTCTCGACTTCTCATCTCTTTCGATTGAAGAAATCGAGTCCAGCTACGAGAAGGCTAAAACACAGTATGAGAATCAGCTTTCGAAGGTTGACGAGAAGCTGAAGAGTGCGTTCGAGAACCGTAACGTCGACCAGTATCTTCTTCTCCTGGAATTGAGGGATTCTCTTGAATATCCGGTAATCACAGAAGAGATTACAGAGACACTTACAGAGAGAATTCTCAACAGCACAAGCGATGAGGAGAAGAAGGAGATTTCGTCGTTTCTCTATGCCAACTCAGCCTATTATGCTCCGCGTCTCACACTCTCCATCAGGTATGAATCAAACGGCTTTGTCAGATCTTTTACAAAGACGATAGTTACGGAGCCCGGTGAGACGGTTACACTTCCCGGGAATACCCAGTTCTACTCGTCCCTGATCAAGGGATGGGGAATAACGGAGGATGAGGTTCTCTACACTCCCGGCGAGGAGATCGAGATGCCCTATACAGACACTACTCTCTACGGCATTCTTACTTCCGGTATTTCGTTCACCGACAGCGTAACGGGCTACAGCTATGTGACAGAGGAGACTAGTGCAGCCGTAACAGTCCCCGAGGCCCCTGATTCATCCTATGTCTTTGCAGGCTGGTACGACACTACAACGGGAAAGCTCCTTGAAGGTGACACAGTAGAGGTAGAAGAGGGTAAGAGCAGAAGCTTCGAAGCACGCTGGAAGAGCGTTACACTTACTCCGGGAAGCGTGAAGTATTACCAGGACAACACCGTTCCTGCAGATACCCAGGTTACATACAATGCATCCTTCTCTGTTGACGGCAATGCCGATATTGCAGGCATGACGTTCACTCTCGAGAGCAATGACAGCATCACCGTTTTGACAAAGAGTCTCCAGAGCCGTACTCTCAGAAGCGGAAGCGAGGGGAATCTGAGCTATGTCGTCGTCCTCAAGGGTGAAAGCGGCGATACAGTTTCAACTGTGTTGACTGCAACTGACAGAGACGGCAATGTATGGTCTGTACCGGTGACTTTCACAATCAAATAGAGGTGCTTTCTTTCAGATGGTGGGGATTCCAGAGGGAGTCCCCTTTTTTTATTCTTGTATTGTGTGAATAATGTGTTTTTCTTTACAAATTAGAATAAAATGTCAGAAAAGAATTGTCTTTATCTGAATCATATTATAGAATCTCTCGAAAAAGATATGGAGGATGACATCTTACTTTGTGTGAGACAACTTAAGGCAGGGCAAGAAGAAAGCTCCTATAACTATGCTATCTGATAGGCTGGTTATAGTGTTTTCACTATCACTTTTTCTGCTGGTTATTTTTTCTTACCGACTTGAAATGGGAAAAACTTGCTATAGTCGTCTTCCGTGATTTTTCTTATGGTTTCAATATGAGAGAAAAGAAAAAGAAAGAGAAAAAGATAACATATAGAGAATGCCGGAAAATAAAGAGAGCAGACGGTTTGAAGATGAAGACGCTCACGTCCTACACCTTCCCCTCCTTTCT
>CAVJJV010000172.1:0-4890 GCA_963650055.1 Comamonas kerstersii
TTAAGGAAGGTATGCACCACTTTAAGGAAACAGACGACGGGAGGCTGGCTATGTGTAAGAAACTTGAAAAATACGGTGATGAAAGGGAAAAGAACGGAAGACTTGAAGGGGAGAAAGAGGGTAAAGAAAAGGCTTGCATCGAGAATGCAAAGAGAATGATTGCGGATAAACTTCCTTTAGATAAAGTAGCTGCTTATTCCGGACTTTCTCTTTCCTTCGTTAAAGAACTTGCAGGTTGAGAGGACAAATATCAAATTGTTTGAGAGCTTTCCATGTCATTTGCAAATTCCAACGCATTATATGACATGCAGGGTATCAAGCTCTGCTCCCTGCATAAAAATGGTGCAGTCCATACTCTAAAGCTGTGGCTGCCAGACTGAAATATGGAGATATGAGGGTGATTCAAAAAGTCACCCTTCTTTATTATTCTCCTCAATCCTCACATATCTCGTGGAGGATGCGCTTCACCTCTTCGTCTGTGTATACTTCCTCTATTTCGTCGTGAGTGAGGCCGATGAACTCGTGGCAGGTATAGTGTATCCATAGGTAGTCATCCTTGCTCTTGAGGACATGCTTACGGCAGTAGTAATCAGGCTGAACGGGAAGTGCTGGCTTACCGTCCACCCAGTGATATAATGATACCTTGTAGTCATATACAGCTACCTTTATATCCTCCCTGGGAATGCCGTTGGCCATGATTGTATCACAGAGGGAGTTGACAGTGAGTCCGGTGTCGAAGATGTCGTCGACGATGAGGACCTTCTGCCCTTTCTTGAGATTCTTCGGATTCCAGGTCCAGCCGTCAATATCGACTTTATTGGTGTGCTCTACAAGCTTACCGTACGAGCGGGCGACGACAGCTGCATAAAAGACTGGATTATGGCCTGTCTTGGACATCTGGAGCTTGTAATATTCACTGATGACGTTGGCAAGATATGCTCCGCCGCGGAGGGAGTCATAGATGACGTCAGGAACGAAATGATCTTCCGTATACATCTTATGCGCCAGTTTGATTCCCGCATCACGAATCATGTCACATGTAATAAAATCTTTCTTCGGCTGCTCCATAAATCTCTCCCTTATCCCCTTATAATACAGTTAATATCTCAAGCCCCTTGGCTGTAATTGCAACAGTATGCTCCCAGTGGCATCCGTAGGAACCGTCATTGGTTACGACAGCCCAGCCGTCATTGAGGATGTGGTATTTGGAGCTTCCTCCCATCATGAGCATGGGCTCTATAGCAAATACCATTCCCTCCCTTATACGGGGATTAGCCTCTCTGATGTCGTAATAGTTCGGGACTTCCGGGTCCTCGTGGAGTTCAAACCCCACTCCATGGCCGCAGTAATCCTTGAGGATACCGTAACGGAACTTTCTTGCATATGTACTTACAGCATAACCGATGTCGAGTATGCGTGCATTATTCTTTGACGCCGCCTCGATACCGAGGTATAAGGCCTTCCTCGTCTCAATGTTGAACTTGTGCACCTCCGGTGTCACATTACCTATCTCATAGGAATGGGTACTGTCCGAGATGTATCCGTCAAGGTCGATGCATACATCGAGGGAGAGGAGGTCTCCGTTTCTCAATATCTGACGCTTCGAGGGAATGCCGTGGATGATTGTATCGTTGACGGATGTACATGATACATGGGGATAATCAAAATAACCCTTGCACGGCCCTTTTGCATGGTGCTTATGCATGAAATCTTCACACATCCTGTCGACATCCCATGTCGATATCCCCTCCTCTATCTTCTCCCCGACAACTTCAAACATCTCGGCAAGAAGCCTGCATGAGGAGCGGATCTTGTCTATCTCGTAATCATTCTTGTATTGTATCATTTCGTCCCTCTGACATATGTATCTAGAAGGCCGTTGATGAATTTGAAGGAAACATCATTGCTGAGTTCCTGCGAGAGTTTCACAGCTTCATCGATGATAATCGTAGGATGGGTCTCCTTGTCATAGAGGAGCTGGAAGAATGATATACGTAGGATAGCCCTGTCGACGCCGTCTATCAGCTCTATGGGACGGTTTGTCGAATAGGTGCGGATGAGGGAGTCACACTCCTCGAGGTGACTTATCGTCCCCTCTATGAGGAATCTTGCGTAGACCTTGACGGAGGGATCGAGCTCTTCGACTTCCTCGTCGCTCAGGCCCTGAAACATAAACCAATCCCCGCTCGGCGGGAGATTGGATAGAAGATCTAATGAATATAATGTGCCGACGGCGATTTCCCTCGCTCTATGGCGTTCTGATTTCATGCTCATGATTCTTTATACAAAATATTGATCTTTGCCTGAGTTCTGAGCTCGGCAACAAGTTCGTTGTATGCATTGATGTATGCATACTGGCTGTTCTGATACAATAGTCCCTGGTAGATGTAATCGTGGACTGTTATGTTGTAATCCTCGATTGTATCATCGAGAGAGAGAAGTTCCGCGTCCTTATGGACAGTGCACTTTACGATGCAGTAAATGGACGGAGTATCGAAGACACCCTCGATGTCACCGGCATCCATAAGCATGACGGAGTCGACAAAATCGTCGCCCATGCTTGTGCGGGTGGATTCGGTGTCACTCATGAAGCCCCAGTCTCCGCCGCTTGATTTGGAAGATGTATCCTCGCTGTAGTTCTGGACGGCCTTCTCGAATGAAAGTGTTCCGGCCTTAATCTGCTGATAGACTGAATTGAGAGTCTCCAGGTTGGCCTTGTCTGTCGTATCGTCACCTGTCTTCTCCATTGCTATTACGGAGAGTCTTACTCTTTCCGGCATCATGAAGGATGATGAATTCTGTCTGTACCATGACTTGATCTGGCTCTCGGTGGGCTCTGTGACATTGTTGACTACACTCTCCTTGACTCCGTAGACATACATCTGTGTAAGGTACTGAGTCTTGAGATATGACTTATATGCGTCGACACTCTCGTACTGCTCTGCGACAAGAGATTTGAAATCATCATCCGTGATTGAGGAACCGAGCTGACTTTCGATTGATGACTTCTGCTGTGCATACAGGAGTTCGACGTCGCTGTCCGATACGGAATAGCCGTCCCTTGCAGCCCCCTGCTCTATGAGGATTTCATCCACTAGTGCATTGAGAACGTCAAGCTTCGTCACCGAATAACCGGCGGAAGTATATTTTGAATACTCACTGTTGAGAGTATCCATTGTGATGACTTTGTTCTTGGTGAGGTTGACTGTTGCGGCAGGACTCGAGATAGTCGCTGCAGTCAGAGAAAATACAGCCAGAATCAATAATGAAACGATGGATAACAGTTTCTTCATAAGTTTTAATAATTCCTTTCTACATTGATGGACTCTGCGAACCGTGAAGAATCATCCGGACCGGAGAGGTATTCACTGGTCTTGAGAATGACTCCTTCGGATTCTACAAGACGCATGAGACTAGTCATTGCACGGCCCCTGAAAGCCGTACTTTTCCTCAGGACAACTGCACATCTCTTTCCGCTGATTGCTCCGCAGTTTCCAAGAAAGAGGGAAAGAGAGGGATTGAGTTTTCCAGAGAAGAACGAAAGAGTCTCACACATAAAGATAAGATAATCAAAAATAATGAGTTTTTTATCTGTATCATGTAGAGTATTGATGAGGACAGACTCATAGCCGCGCCGAGCCAGCACTTCTACTGTCTTTTCAGCCATATTTACAAGTTTACTGCCGCCCGAGACGACAACACCTATTCTCATCTTACGATACTCCTGAATGAAAACCGACTCCTTCTCAAGTAAGGAGCCGGCTTGATTATCGACTTATCAGTTGGATGAGCTGGACTCTGCATCCTCGCTGAGCCATGTTGTACCTTCAACCTGTGTAGTCTCCGATGCCTTGATCATGCTCTGAATTTCAGAATCACTCGACTTGTTGACAAGAGCCACAACCAGAGAAAGAACCATGAACAGTACAGCAAGAGCAGCTGTCACCTTTGTGATGAAACCGGAAGTACCGCTGCCGAAAGCAGAATCGGAGTTACCGCCGAAAACACTTCCCAATCCTACACTGTCCTGCCCCTGAATCGTCACAAGGAACAAAAGCAGCAGGGCAACAATACAAAACACCACGAGTAGGACAATTCCTAAAACACCCATTTCCAATACCTCTAATTATTTGTTGTAAGCCATTATCGGCAGGAACTTATCGAGTGAAAGAGATGCGCCTCCGACGAGTGCACCGTCGATATTCTCCTTAGCCATCAATGCCTTAACATTTTCAGCTTTTACTGAACCACCATACTGTATTATCAGGTTTTCTGCAATATCTTTTGAGAATAATCCGGCTACAGTTTCACGTATGAAAGCGTGGGCATTGTCTGCATCTTCAGGGGTTGCCGTCCTTCCCGTTCCGATAGCCCAGACAGGCTCGTAGGCGATTGTGACAGAACTCATCTTATCAGCATTTACGCCCTTGAGACCGACTTCAAGCTGTCTCTTCAACACTTCCTCGAGCTTTCCGCCCTCCCTCTCGGAGAGTGTCTCACCGACACAGAGTACAACCTCCATATCGTTCTCGAGAGCGAGAAGAACCTTTCTGTTGACAACTTCGTCTGTCTCGCCGTAGTACTGTCTTCTCTCGCTGTGGCCGAGGATGACTGTATTCACCCCGATATCCTTGAGCATGAGAGGACTAACTTCTCCTGTGTATGCTCCGGATGTATGGTCCGCCATATTCTCGGCTGCAACGATTACAGGGCTTCCCTTCACTGCTTCCACGACGCCCGGAAGGTCAACAAAAGGACATGCGATCATGAAACGGCAGTCGCAGTTGTTGGCCTTATAGGCTGCAGCAAGCTCTGAGGCGTACTTTTTCGCCTCGGAAGGAAGAAGATTCATCTTCCAGTTGCCTGCTATATAGATTTTTCTAGTTTTTT
>CAVJJV010000173.1:0-3743 GCA_963650055.1 Comamonas kerstersii
AAAAAAAAAAAAAAAGAGATGTTTCAGATGCGATGGTCGAGACATTCCTTCTCGGTTATGCCCCGTCGAATCCGGAATGGCTCTACTCCTTTCTCAAGAAGAAAAACTACTCTGATGAATTTCTCTCCCGCTCCGGTTTCTTCTCCCAGAGAAACAGAACCTGGCCGCTCTTTACAAACAGGCTCATGTTCCCCATCCGTGACAGACAGGGACGCACCATCGCATTCTCCGGAAGGGACCTTTCATTTTCGGAGAGGGCACCCAAGTACATAAACTCACCCGAGACTGTAATCTACCAGAAGAAGGAGAATTACTTCGGGCTCTATGAAGCAAAGAAGACACTTTCCGAGAAGCTCTATGACCCCATCCTCTGCGAGGGTAACTTCGATGTAATTGCAATGCATCAGGCGGGTTATACCTCGGCTGTGGCATCTCTCGGAACTTCATTCACATCCGAGCAGTGCCGCAATATGAAGAAGTGGTTTCCCCACGTCGAGTCGTTTCATATGCTCTTCGATTCCGACTTAGCGGGACAGAATTCAACTGTGAGGGCCATCGGAATATTGAACAGGGAGGGGCTCGAGCAGAAGGTCCATAAGCTCCAGTCCGCCAAGGACGCATCCGAGCTTATCGAGAAAAAGGGGCCGGATGGACTGAGGGAGGAATTCGAACCATATCTAACAGGTTTCGACTACCTTGTGCAAAACAGCTTAAGTCGTTATGATGTAAAGAATGCCAGAGGAAAATCAGATTTGGTGAAGTCACTCGGGGAATATCTTACTTCCTGCCCGAGTGAAATCGAGCGTGACAGTTACATCCTCGCTCTTTCTTCGCTCATTGGTCTCGACGAGTCTGTCATTAAGGAGGATTTGAAAAATATACCGCTCTCTAACGGTAGCAACAGGGAATCAGGTGTTGAGGAGAAGGTTAAAAAACACAGGGACATACAGATAAACGTCCCTCATGATCTATTTCTGATGCTCTATCTCTGCAACCACCGTGATCTCTTCAAGGCCTACCGGGGAAGAATCAACTTCGGGGACCTGGAGGATGCAGATGCCCAGAAGATATATATGGCCCTCGAAAATGCAATGAGGGATGATGTTCAGTCTGATGCCAATTTCCTTACCTATGTGGACGACGAAGAGTTGAAGAATTATGTCAGCTCCTCTTTCGCTCTCAGGGAATATACAGAGGAAAGAAGTGAAGCAGTCGAAGAAGTTATATTGAGGATAACTCTTCGTTCACTGGAAAGGAAAAGGAAGATTCTGAACAGCCAGATTTCCATGCTCGGAGACGATGATCACGATACTCTGACCGGGCTTATGGAAAAGAAGATCGACTATGATAAAAAGATCGAGAAGCTTAAAAACGAACTGATTAGCTTCGATTCAAGGAGTAATACACAGTAATGTCAGAAGAAATTCTTGTTAGCGAATTATTTCTCAGCCTGGAAAAGCTCGAAAAGGAGAAGGGCTTCATTTCCCTGCTGGATATCATTACAGCGAGGAAAAACTACGGTAAGGCCTACAGTAATGAGGACATACTTGAAGCTGCAAAACTTAAGAATCTCAATTATGTCGAGTCCGAGGACGGCTCGGATGACTTTGACGGGGAGCCCACAGAGGCCGACCTCATTGAAAAGCCCAACGAGGATGACATCCCGCTTGAAGACTTTGATGAATTTGATGATATAGATCCCACCGTCGACGAACTCAACGAGATAGAGAAGGAGGTTGCCGGTGACGGTTCCGCTTCCCCGGAGAAGAAGCAGAAGAACGAGGAAGAGGAAGAAGAAGAGGAAGATGAGGAAGAGGAGAACGAAGAGGAATTCCCCGAAGACGATATGAACGAGTGGAAGGACACCGATGAGGATGCCGAATCGAGTGAACGCTTCATCGATATCTCATCATTCAGCGATGCCTCCTCGGAACACAGGGTGAACCATACTGCCGCTGCCAAGTATGACAGCAGCCAGGATGATCCCATCAGACTCTACCTCAAGGAGATAGGAAACGAGAAACTCCTCACCGGCGAGCAGGAAGTAGAGCTTGCAAAGCAGATGGAGAAGGGTGCTCTCATCGTTTCCTCCGTCATAAGGGAGAGCGGTATTCTCATTTCATTCTTCGCTTCCGTCATCAAGCACATAAACACCAAGATCGACGAAGAGAGCGAAGATGCTCTTTCTCCTGAAGACATAAAGGAATTTCTTTCTGTCCAGAAGAGATACAATCTCAACTACAAGGATGCACTCGGAAAGGATATCGCACGCCAGATAGACGAGTACAACGATATGAAGAACAGGATGCTTCTTGCGGGTGAAGACGAGGAGAAGCTGAAGGAACTCAACAAGATGAGGGAGGACCTCCTTGACAGACTCGGAGGCCATCCGAGTGCGAAGTCCATCATCTACGAGGGAATGAAGAGATCTGACTTCGCCTCCAGGGAGGAGTGGATTGAATTCTGCCGTGAAGCATCCCGCCGCTATGCCATCAGGATGAACAGGCAGATCCAGCAGGATACGAAGAGGGAGGAGGAGAAGCGCAACGAAGATATGATTGCACTCGCTTCCGAGAGAGATGCCGCCTTCAGAGCCGAACATCCCGATATGAAACCGCAGGAACTCGAGGCTGCAATCCAGAAGCTCCATAACGACCTCAAGAAGGAGAATGCAAATATTGCACAGGGACTTGCAAAGAGGTTCAAGGATGCTGAGAAGGAGATCGAGAGCCTTGAGCAGAACAGATATATACCGGTAACCGACTGGGTGGGGTCGATTGAACTCCAGCAGGAGGAGATTGACGCCCTCACATCAATGTTCATCAATGCCCGTGACACTATTCTAAGATGCAACGAGAAGAAGAAGGAGATTGAGGGAAGGCTCAATATTTCCTCTTCCAGGGAGATCAGACAGCTCGGACGTGATCTTGCAACAAGAGGTAAGGCGCAGGCCATCGAGGAGGCTCTCGGGCTTTCATCCGACGAAATCAAGGAACTCATAAAGGAGCTCCAGCTTACGGAAAAGGAACTCAGGACAATCGAAAATGATTTCGAGTGTTCGACGGACAAGGTCATCGAGGCTGTGAAGAACATACAGTACGGCCAGGTTATCCTCAAGCAGGCCAAGGACAGACTCATCAAGGCCAATTTGAGACTTGTTGTTTCCATAGCAAAGAAATATACGAACAGGGGACTTCAGTTCTTCGATCTTGTACAGGAGGGGAATATAGGATTGATAAAGGCAGTTGAAAAGTTCGAGTATGCAAAGGGATTCAAGTTCAGCACCTACGCCACATGGTGGATCAGACAGGCCATAACACGCTCTATCTCAGATCAGGCAAGGACAATCAGGGTACCTGTCCACATGATCGAGCAGATCAACAAGGTCGTGAAGGTCTCTAGAACGCTCATGCAGTCTCTCGGACGTGAACCGACCGACAGGGAGATAGCAGATGTTCTCGACTGGCCGGAGAGCAAGGTCAAGACAGTCAAGAGTGTCGCCCGCGAGCCGATAAGCCTTGAAACACCGGTGGGTGAGGAGGAGGATTCCGTACTCAGCGATTTCATCGAGGACAAGGATGCGGAGAACCCGGCAAACCAGACGGCCTACAAGCTTTTACAGGATAAGATCAGAGAACTTCTCTCGACCCTACCTGAAAGAGAACAGGAAGTATTGAGAATGAGGTTCGGTCTTGATGACGGATATGCCCTGACTCTCGAGGAGGTAGGACTCTACTTCGATG
>CAVJJV010000174.1:0-7000 GCA_963650055.1 Comamonas kerstersii
GAAGAGCTGAACTGCAGAAAAGTGAAAGAAGACTGCAGCAGAAGGAAGAGAATCTAGAGCGCAAACAGCAGGAGAATGACTCCGTAACGCGACAACTGGGAGAGAAGGAACAGGCTCTAAAGGACAGAGAGTCCTGTGTAGAGAAGAGGGAAAGTGATTTAGACGCCGAGTACGAGAAGGTTGCTCAGATGACCAAGGAGGATGCCAAGAACATCCTTATCGAGGAAATGAAGCAGAAAGCTGAACATGACGGCCTTGTCTATGTCAACAAAATCGAGCAGGAGGCACAGCTCCAGGCCGACAAGAAGGCACGTGATATAATAATCACGTCAATCCAGCGTCTGGCGACGGAGGTCTCCGGTGAAATAACAACAACATCCGTCACTCTTCCGTCCGACGAGATGAAGGGAAGAATCATCGGCAGGGAGGGACGCAACATCCGAACCCTCGAGACCCTTACCGGTGTCGATATCATAATAGACGACACCCCGGAGGCCGTTGTCATATCATGTTTCGACCCCGTCAGGAAGGAGATAGCTAGAGTAGCCCTCGAGCGCCTTGTGCAGGACGGCAGAATCCATCCGGCAAGAATCGAAGAGGTTGTGAATAAGGTAAGCAAGGAAATCGGAAGAATCATAGTCGACGAGGGTGAGAAGGTCGTCTTCGATCTCGGCATCCACAATATGGGCACGGAGATGATCAGGGCTCTCGGAAGACTTCACTTCAGAACAAGCTACGGTCAGAATGTACTTCTCCATTCCAAGGAGGTTGCAATCCTCTCGGGTATGATTGCATCCGAAGTCGGTGCCGACAGCGAGCTTGCCCTCCGTGCGGGTCTCCTCCACGATATAGGAAAGGGTGCGGAGACTGAGAGTGAAGCCAATCATGCAGAGATGGGCGGTGAGCTTGTGAAGAGGCTTGGAGAGGACAGCAGGGTCGTCAACTGTGTTCTCGCACACCACAACGATGTCGAGCCGACATGTATAGAGGCCATCATCGTACAGATAGCAGATGCCATTTCCGCTGCGCGCCCGGGAGCAAGACGTGAATCCCTTGACAACTATATCAAGAGACTCGAGTCACTCGAGGGAATTGCAAAGGGATTCGAGGGTGTTGAAAACGCCTTTGCAATCCAGGCGGGAAGAGAATTGAGAATTCTTGTCAACAGTGATACGGTTTCCGACGAAGGTGCAAGAAAGATCGCCCAGAACATAGCAGAGAGAATCGAAGCTGAATTGAGGTATCCGGGTAAGATCAAGGTCACCATCATCAGAGAGACCCGTGTCGTGGAGTATGCAAAGTGACAGACAATGCTTTACGTGTCCTTATTCTGGGAGACGTTTCAGGTAGTGCCGGTTTGGGAGCCCTGTTTCTGGGGCTCTCTTCAGCAGTTAGGGACAACAGGATAGACTTCGTCATATGCAACGGTGAGAACGCTGCGGACGGATTCGGTATTACAATCGATGACTACAACAGGATGAAATCAAGCGGTGTCGATGTCATTACGAGCGGCAACCATATCTGGCAGAAGGATGAAATCTTTGCTCTGCTTGACTCCCAGGACGATATTCTGAGGCCTGCGAACTACCCCGAACCGTGTATAGGAAAGGGATATACCATCAAGACATGCAGGGGCGTGAAGATCGGGGTTGTGAATCTCCAGGGACGCGTCGAGCTTCCCGATACCGATGACCCGTTCAAGAAGGCGGAGGCTGTTGTAAGGAACATAAGAAAGACGACCCCTCTGATTTTTGTGGACTTTCATGCGGAGAGCCCGGAGGAGAAGGAGGCTCTTTCCTTCTTCCTTGACGGAAGTGTCTCTGCTGTTGTCGGGACGCATACCCACGTCCAGACGAGGGACGAGAAAATTCTTCCCGGCGGTACGGTGTATATAACTGATATAGGACTCACCGGTGTCCACGGTGTTGTCATAGGCTCGAAGGTCGAAAAGGCGATAGAGCGGCAGCTGACACAGCTTCCCATAAGAAGCGAGGTGGCGGATGGCCACGGCGAGATGGACGGTGTCATAATCGAAGTCGACATAAAGACGGGAAAGGCACTCGGCATAGAACGTTTCAGAGCATAGAATACACAGTCCGGTCGGAAGCCGGACTCAATTTCATGCCCTGATGACGGTGGAGCCGCAGATTATCGTGAGACTCTCGAGAGGATAGTAGTTTGTAAGTGTTCTCTTTATCTGTTCCACGGCCTTTGTTATGTTGCCCGACTTGAGAAATCCGGATGAGAGCTCTATGAAGAAGAACCCTGTCTCTTCAGATATTCCGATGAGCGTCGTCTCCGGGGGAATATAGGAGACGTATCCCTCTTCATCAAGAGGGAGAAGGAGGGCCTCGATAATCGAGTGCAGTGTGTCCACCTTATGGGAAACCGTCCTCTTTCTGAAAACTATTTCGTCATCAAGGTAGAGTGCAACGGAGTAACTTTCCTCACTTGTTGTCATCTCGTCCCTCCAGAGCCTGTAGTGCTCGACTATTCTGCTCTCTTCTATGTTTCTTGATATTCTTTTACGAAAGAGGAAAAAGAGGGACACAACAATGCATAGCAGTACAATGTACATTATAAGGAGGTATCTGAAGTGTCCTTTCTCTTTTTCCATGGATTCATTATTGCATTTCAACGTGAATAATTCAAACAATCTTCTTCCCCAGGAGTAAAGAAAACGAAGGAAGGAGTATCTAGTTGAAACCGGATTATTTATTCATAATAATGACAGTTATGGCAGAAAAACTTGATATAAGAAACAAAGCGGATATAGACACAGACCTTCCTCTCATTTCAATAGTAGGAAGGCCCAATGTCGGTAAATCGACATTATTCAACAGACTTGTGGGAAAGAGACGGGCCATAACGGACCCGACTCCCGGCGTCACACGCGATCCCATCCCCGAAAGGTGGCTCCTGGGTAATCATCCGGTAACACTTGTTGACACGGGGGGAGTCAAACTCGAGAGGGAGGGCCTCGACAATGCAGTCAGCCAGAAATCGCTCTCCCTTCTTTCATCAAGTGATGTGATTCTCTTTCTCATGGACTGCATGGAGATTACGGCGGAAGACATGATGCTCGTCGAGGAGATGAGACCTTATACAGACAAGGTGGTCCTTGTCGTAAACAAGGTGGATGACCCGGAGAGGGATGACCTTGTATGGAACTACTTCTCCTACGGTTTCCAGCGTGTTGTCGGTATTTCCTCGGCACACGGACTTGGAATCGAGGAACTGGAGGATACAATACTGGGGATGCTTGACCTCGAGAGGACGGAGGAGATCCCCCCGGAGCCTGAATCAATCAAGCTTGCAATCATGGGTAAGCCCAACACAGGTAAGAGTACACTGACCAATCTTCTTACGGGGCGCAGCATATCCATTGTTTCCGATATAGCCGGTACGACGAGGGATGTCATGAAAGGAACCTTCGTCTACAAGGGAACCGACTACACCGTACTCGATACCGCAGGAATAAGACGTAAGAGCAGGGTCGAGGAGGATGTCGAGTATTACTCTGTCAACCGGGCAATCAAGACGATAGACGAAGCAGATGTCGTTCTTTTGATGATAGATGTCCAGGAGGGACTTGCGGAGCAGGACAAGAAGATAGCCCAGCTCATCGTACGCCGCGGCAAGGGCGTGGTGCTCTGCCTGAACAAGATAGACTCCCTCAGCGGGGTGGGGAATGAACTCGAGGCGATAAAGGACAGGGTGAGATTTCTCTTCCCGATTCTCAATTTCGCCCCTCTCGTCCCGATTTCCGCCCTCGAAGCGACCGATGTCGGCAAGATGCTTGATATCGTATGGCAGGTCTACAGACAGCTTGAGAAGAGGGTCGACACCTCCACTCTCAACGAGGCTTTGAAGAAGTGGACGACGGACCAGGAGCCGCCGCGTTCCGCCACGGGGTACTTCAAGGTGCTGTATGCAACCCAGGTGAGCAGCAGCCCTGTCAGATTCCTCTTCTTCGTGAACAGGATTCACGGCTTTCCGGAAACATATGTCTCCTATCTGAAGAACTGCATAAGACGTGATCTCGGTTTTACATATGTTCCCGTCGAAATCTCCCTCAGAGAGAGAAAACGCAATCCCAGTCTCAACGACCGCGGCCCGGGTAAGGAGGAGAAGGCCATAAGAGCAGTGATGAGGAAGAACACCTCGGCTCCCGGCTCGAAGAAGGGTACGGCGAAGAAGCCCGGAGGCAAGGCGAGAATGGGAAAGGAGCGGGAGAAGGCTGAAATCATCGTCCGCAACTCCAGACAGAAGGCCGGAAGGAAGAAATAATGGGTTTTCTCGAGAGTAACGGAATAAAGGCAGTCGCCTTCGATATAGACGGAACGCTGTATCCCTTGGAGGAGACCCATAAGAGAGTCTTGAAAGCCTCCATCTTTCATCTTCCCTTCGCCGTCAGGTACAACAGAGCCAGGCAGAGCCTCAGAAAAGAGGACAGCTTCAAGAATCTTCCTCTTCTCACAAGACGTGAGAATGCCAGGAGGATGTGCATGAAGATGTACGGGCGGGACGACGGAAAGACTCTCGATAGGTTCCTCGAGAAGGAGAAGAGAATCTTTACCGACAGGTATTACCGGCTTTTCATGAATATAAAGCCCTATGACGGAGTCGAGAATCTTCTTTCCATCCTCAGGAATAAGAATTACCCTATGGCTGTGCTCTCCGATTTCCCCGTCGGGTCCAAGATTGAGAGTATGGGGCTCTCCTCATACTTTCCCGTCCAGATTTCGACTGAGGAGATAGGCCGCAGCAAACCGTGTCTCTCCCCCTTTTTCCTCCTTGCTGACAAACTGGGAGTGGAGTGCAGCAGAATCCTCTATGTAGGGGACAGCCTCTACAAGGACAGCGAGGGTGCCCGGAGGAGCGGGATGAAGAGCGCCTTGATAACAGAAGACGGAAATATAACCGGTCCGGACCTTGTTGTTTCAGACTGGTTCGAGTTGAAAGATAAATTGTTTTGAAGGGAGAAAGAGATGTCAAACACAACTGTTTACATATTGGTAGGGGTGAGCTTCATCGTCAATCTCATCATCATCCTGGCTTTCCGTGCAGCGGACAGCAAGGAAAGAAGGCTGAAGAATCTGAACCAGCAGGTTAAAAACTTCCGCAGTGAGGTCAGCTCGACAATGAACCGCATGAGCTCGACAGCCAGGGACTGCGAACAGAACATAACAAGCCGCATAGAACACGCAAACACAGTGCAGGAGCACCTTGCAGAGTCGATAGATCTGGTGCTTGTACACCAGAAGGAGCTCGATGACCTCTCGGACGTCTGCGAGAACTACGGTAATGCATTGAAGAAACTCAAGGTTCAGACGGAACAGGCTGAGAACAGACTCTATGCCGTCCAGGCGGAGGTGAGGAAGATAGAGGCGGTCCATGAGTATGCAGCCCAGTTCCAGAAGGAGACGGAGAGGATAATGAGCCAGATGAACTCCATCAAGGCCGATTATGTACGCCTCGTAGCCTCCACGGAGCAGGATCTCAAGAATGCCGCCCAGAGCCAGAAGGAGGAGAACAACGAGATGCTCAATCTCTTCAACCAGTCGCTCGAGCGCTCGAGAGCTCAGTTCTCCGATTATATAGTCCAGGAGAAGCGTACATACGAGAATATATGCAGGGAGCAGGAGATTACGGCACAGAATCAGCTTGATAGTCTCGGTGCACATGCCGGTGAGATAGAGAAGACCGTAAGAGACACAGAAGAGAGGCTCAATTCCTTTGTTGACAACATAAAGGCGCAGCTTGATGAACTGGAACTCAGAAAAGAGACTATTGTAAGAGATATCGAGGAGAAGAGCTCCCGCCTCGAGAGTGACCGCAGCTCTTCGCTCGTCGCCTATGAGAACAAGAGAGACTCCCTCTTTACAGAGATGGACAACAGGGTCGAAAAGGTGACGGAGGATCTCGAGAGTGCCGTCAGAAATACCGAGAATACCCTCGAGGACAAGCTCAGGGACAAGGAAGAGGAGGTTGCAGCCTCCCTTGAAAGCTGCAGCGAGAAGATAAGCGGGATGGAGAAGGCCGTTGAAAATGCCCTTCTGAAGCTCGAAGAAGACAAAGAGAAGGCTCTTATGTCCTTCAAAGAGGGGGTGGAGAGTCTCGCTCGGGATGCTGCAGAGGCCGTCTCTGCACTCGAGGAGAAGAAGAACAGTCTTACAGAGGAGTGCAGCGTAGAGCTTGACGGTAAGAAGGCTGAACTCGAGGAGAGCATGAAGGCCTTCGAAGACGGGAAGGAGAAAGTCAATGAAGACTTCACAAACCTTCTTGACGAGAAACGTGAACTCATCACAGCAGAATTCAGGGGCCTTGACGACAGGATGATGCAATACAGGGAGAGGTGTCTCAACACTATAGGAGAAGCTGTCGAGACAACGCAGAATGATGCAATGCAGGTGCTGCAGAAGATAAAGGCCCAGGGGGATGATTACCTCAAGACGGTTGCACGTGCTACCGGTGACAGCGAGAAGGCCTACCATATCCTGACTGAGACGGCACACCAGAAGGTCAGGGAGGTCGAGGAGAATCTTACGGACCTCAGGGGCAGAATCAAGGAGACTGAAGCCCTTATAGCCGGCCATATGGAGACCCTGACGAAGACGAAGGAGGAGATCTGGAACCTCCAGCAGGAGGAGAAGTCCCTCCAGAGTGATGTCGATATGCTCCGCCAGGACAAATCAAGACTCCAGAGCGACAACGAGAGGGCGAAGAGCGACCGCATCAACGAGGAGGCGGCACTTGTGAGACTGAAGGGACAGCAGAAGGTTGTTCAGGAGGAGAAGAAGGCTGCAGCTAAGGCCTCGAAACCCACCTTCGAGGAGATGGATATAGTAATCGGGGATGAGGAGGAGATAGACGTTTCGGACGATGATGTCTGATTTGACGACTGAATTATATTTTATTAATTTAGATGATAGGAGGCCGGGAGGCCTTTTATCATGAGCAAGAAGAATAAGAACAGGAAAAAGGAAAAGATAATGGC
>CAVJJV010000175.1:0-7265 GCA_963650055.1 Comamonas kerstersii
ATTTCTTTACAGCTCGGAAATGGCATAATAACATAAGAAACATGAGGTACTTCGTAAAATGCCTCAGAGGAGAATATAATATGAAAAGAAGATTAGCATCTGCTCTCGCTCTCTTGATGTGTATTGCTCTTGCCTTCACGGCCGTTTCCTGCGGCAAGAAGAGTGAAGCTGCAGCAACAACTACAACAACAACGGCAGCTACAACAACTACAACCACAACAACAACTACGGCTGCTGCAACAGAGACAAAGGCTGCAAAGGCTACAAAAGTCGGTTTCGTAGTCATCAACGATGAGTCTGACCAGGGTTATACATGGAACTTCATGAACGGTATGACCAATGCTCTCGAGCAGCTTGATAAGGAAGGATACAACATTGAACTTCTCGTCAAGAGAAACACAACAGAGTCCAGCCTTGCAAGAGACAACAACGAAGAGCTCGCAGCTGAAGGTTGTGAAATCATCTTCAACAACAGCTATGGATTCGAACCCTACATGCTCGAAGCATCAAAGGATTATCCTGACACAATCTTCGTCGGTATGACAAACTGCGGTTCCCAGCAGGACGGAAACCCCAACACACACAACGCATTCGCAGCTATCTATGAAGGAAGATATCTTGCAGGTATCGCTGCAGGTATGAAGCTCCAGCAGCTGATCGACAACGGAACAATCAAGGCTGAAGAGGCAATCGTCGGTTACGTCGGTGCTTACTCATTCGCTGAAGTCATCTCCGGTATGTCAGGTTACTTCCTCGGTGTAAGAAGCGTATGTCCGAGTGCAACAATGAAGGTTTACTTCGTAGGCACATGGGGCGATGCTACTCTCGAAGAAGCAGCAGCCAATGCTCTCATCGATGCAGGCGCAGTCATGATCAGCCAGCACTCCGATACAACTTCTCCGGCTCTCGCAGCTCAGAAGGCTGGTGTCTACCACACAGGTTACAACACAGACATGACACACGTTGCTCCTCAGGCATCTCTGCTCTCATGTAGAATCGACTGGACAAGATACTTCTACACATTCATCAAGAATTACATCGACGGTGTAGAGAATGCATCCGACTGGACAGGTACAGTTGCTGAAGGCGATGTCGTCATCACAGATCTCAACACAGCTATCGCAGCACCCGGCACACAGGAAGCTCTCGATGCAGCAAAGAAGAAGTTCGAAGACGGATCTCTCAATGTATTCGACATCTCCACATTCACAGTCAACGGCGGCGAGAGACTTACCCACGCATTTGCTCTTGATACAGACGGAGACTTCACTGCTGATACAGACGAAGCAGTATGGGACGGTGTATTCCACGAATCATATCCGGCATTCCAGAGTGCTCCTTATCTCACAGCAGTTATCGACGGAATCGAGTGGCTCAACGCAGCTTATTGATTTCCCTTCTGTTGTAGAAGAAATGAAAGCGGTGGTTGAAATCCACCGCTTTCTTCATAATTTGTCGCTTGTGTGAAGGAAAGGGAAAGAGTCTTTGTCGTTTCCTGTTTCCTGTTGCTTTATCTCTCCCTACGTCTTAAATTACATGCAGGCGAGGTAAATTATGAATAAGTCTGTTTTGAAAATCTGTTCACTTGTATTCGGAGTAGTGTCACTTGCTGCTCTTGTCGTACTCCTCTGTTTCTCCGTGTCGCTTCCGTACACCGAGACATACCGTGTGTGGGGTTCTGTATATACCCAGCACTATTCAGGATATTTCGATACGTCCAATCTCTCTTCGATGATTCTGCTCTTCTTCGGAGCTTTCTGGGGCATAGTCCTCTTCTTCGCTCTCCCGTGTGGAAAGTGTGCTGAGAAGAAGAATGCACCCGAAGGTGGAACAAAGGACGAAGCCGAAAAGATTGTTGAGTCCTCTTCATACGGATGCTGCTCTGAGAATGTGGCAGAGGAGCCGGAGAACAAGTAATTATCTGATTACTCTCAACACAAAACCCTTAAGGTACCGGCTTTCTGGAAATGACATCCTCACCGGATGATCGGGGCCGGCGCCCAGGGTTTCGAGTATCTGGATTTCACATCCTGCGTCTGCTGCTGCCCAGCTCAGAAGAAGCAGGAAGTTTTCACTCGTAAGTGCCCCCGAGCATGAGAAGGTGATGATGATTCCTTCTGATTTGACCTTCGTCATCGCCACTCTGTTGAGGTCCTTATATGCCTTCACGGCATTCTCGAGTTTACTCTTTGTCTGGGCGAGCTTCGGTGGATCGAGGATAATCACATCATACTTATCCTTCTCGACCGTTCTTATGTAATCGAAGCAGTCTGCACTTGTTATTGTAACCTTATCTCTACTTGAAGGAGGGAGCACTCCTTTATTCTCATTGAGGTGTATTTGATATAAAAGGTGCCTCAGTGCACTCTCCGAGCTGTCGACGGCATCAACCGAGAGGGCCCCCGATCTCAGGGCATGGAGGGTGAATGCTCCTGTGTACGAGCATACATCGAGAACTCTCTTTCCCTTTGTATATTTCTCCGCTTTGTTTCTGTTGTCCCTCTGGTCGCAGTAGAAGCCTGATTTCTGGCCTCTTCCCTTTGCCGCTTCATACCATATGCCGCTCTCCATGAAGAGGGTGTTCTCCTTCTCTATTCCACTTTCATTTATCTCTTTCCCGTCTTTGAACCAGCGTGTGTTCCCGCTGATTCCTTCGCTTGATGCGTAGAATGGATCCGCCGTCACCTGAATCAGCGCGGGGTGCAGTGTATCCGAGAGCGTGGAGACTATGACGGGAAGGAAATGGAGGGCGAAGCGGGATGAGAGTATGAGTCTTATCTCCCTGCCGTAGCAGTCGGCTGCAAGTCCGGGTATGAAGTCTGCCTCGCCGTGGATGAGCCTGAAGCAGTTGGTGTCCTCAAGAGTAAAGAAGTCCATACGCCTTCTGACGGCATCGGTGACAAGAGATGAGACGAAGTCGTCGTCCATAACCATGTCTCTATCCCATGAGAGGAGGTGAAGTACGATGTGTGATTTCTCGTCGTACCAGCCGTATGCTATGAAGGAGCCGGACGAGGAGTAGACCTCCGCCCAGCCGGGAGTCGAGAATTCGGGCTCTATCAATTCGAGAGCTCCCGTAAAGACCCACGGATGATGTTTTTCAAGCTGTTTTTCCTTGTTTTCTCTTATGGTAATTCTGTACATTGTGCACCTCTCTGGATAAGACTCACACAAGAGAATATACTCTTTTCCATGAAAAAGAAACTTGTTGTCTTCGATCTGGACGGTACTCTCCTCGATACGCTCGAGGATATAATGCGGGCGCTGAACTACGCCCTCTCCCCGTATGATATCCCCCCGGTCGACAGGGAGGAGACAAGGCGTCTTGTCGGCAGGGGACTCAGAAACGCCCTTGTAAATGCAGTAGTCGAAAGCAAAGCGGTAATCGAGGAGAACGACATGGCACTGATGTATGAACTTCTCCTCTCCTCGTACCTCAAGCACCCGTCGGAGAATACCCGCCCGTATACAGGTATAGTGGAACTTCTCGAGTATCTTGAAGAGAGAGGTGTCAAGGTGGCAGTTGCATCCAACAAGAAGGACGAGATAGTACAGAAGATTGTGAAGGATGTACTTCCTTCCGTTCACTTTGCTTTCGTCATGGGACAGAGAAACGGCTGCCCGCTGAAGCCCGATCCGGAGGGCATACTCGGGGAAATCGGGAAAATGGGAATCACAAAGGATGAAATCATCTATGTCGGGGACAGCGAAGTCGATTACAGGACGGCGGAGAATATAGGATGCAGCTTTGTCATTGTGAACTATGGGTTCAGAACGAAGAAGGAGCTTGAGAAGGAAGGAATATATGACACGGCGGCATCTCCGGAAGCACTCAAAAAGAAGCTTGAGGCTCTTATTCAATAAGCAGTCTTTCAAACATCGAGGATAGCCTCTCTTCCTCTTCCTTCCTCTTTCTTCTCTTCTCGTATATTCCTCTTAGCACAGCGTATAGAACAGAATATAACGAGAGTGCCGTAAAGGCCTTTCCGAAGAGGTCCGGATGACGGGTATAGAACGTAAGCCCTTCCTTCTGTCCGATCGGGAGGGTATATACTCCCCAGGCTGCCGTGAAAGGTTCAAGTCTGTTTACTATCTCCCCGCTCGGGAGGACAAGAGCGGTTATTCCGCTGTTCGTCGACCTCAGGAGCGGCCTTCTGTTCTCCACGGCCCTGAATACCGCAAGCTGGAAATGCTGTTCTTCCGCCTGTACTGAGCGTGACCAGTAGTCATTTGAGAGATTGAGGAGCATGTCCGCTCCGTTTCTGACGAATGAAGCGTTGAGAGCACCGAAGGTGTCTTCGAAGCATATTGGAGTCGAGAATCCTATTCCGTTGTAGTCGAAGACCGTAGACTCTTCTCCCTTCTCCCACCATTTGTAGTCGTTGGCAAGAAGAAGATTATAGAGCCGGGGGAACTCCTTCTCGTATGGGAAGTACTCGGTGAAGGGTACGAGGTGCTGTTTTCTGTATGTTCCCTTGACGGAACCGTCTGCAAAGTAGATTACCGTATTGTAGGTCTTCCAGTTCCAGTCTCCGTTCTCGAGTACCGGGTCGAAGTCCTTGTCCTTGATGACTCCCTCGGGGTTTCCGGTTATGAGGGGGACGGAGAGATTCTTGCCGAACTCCACGAACCTGTCGACAAGCTTCCTCGTTGTAATCGATATGTTGTATGTCTGATGCCAGCTGACGGAGGGAACGAAGGCAGTCTCGGACCATACTACGATATCGGGATGGACGGAGGAGACGGCCTCATTAGTGAGACTTTCAAGAGTCTCGAAATTGGTTTTGTATGTCGAGTATCCCCCCTGCCAGGTATCTGCACTGTGCTGGACTGCGACGACGGTTATCTCTTTCTCTGGCTCCCTGTTGTCGTACCAGCTCTTCATGAAGAACCCTGTACTCCAGATAGCAAGAAGGAGAACCAGAGATAGAAGAAGAGAACGAAGCCTCTCTTTTCTTCCCCCGGTAACAATGAAATCTGCAGCAAATACCTGCGGTAGTGTTACTATAAAGCCCAGGCCCCATATGCCCGTGATTGATACTATCTGTATGAGGGAAGTGTATTCATATAATGCAGATGTAATATTCCCGTATGGATAGGCAAGAAATCCCTGCTGTGTCAGATAGAGATAGGCATTGTATAAGAGGCATGCAAAGAATGCATAATGCTTCTTGAAGAGTGTCCTGCACCATCTGAGAACAAGAAAGAGGAGTGCGTACTGTATACATTCCAGTACAGGAGCAATCAATATGGCCAGGGGGTGGAAGGTCTCGAGCCAGTAATTGTAGAAATAGTAGAAGAAGAAACCGTACAGAAGACCGTAGAACCACACCGTCCTGTAGCTTGAAGTGAATACAATGTAGAATACAGGCACAAGATATATGAACGCAAGAAACGGCAGTCCCTCTTCAATCCATTTTCCCGGAAAGGCAAGAGAAGCCAGAAAGGCGGAAAGAACGACAGCTGCCACAGTCAAAAAGAATCTGAATATACCCTTCA
The DNA here is from genome assembly GCA_963650055.1 of Comamonas kerstersii. Lineage (GTDB taxonomy): Bacteria > Spirochaetota > Spirochaetia > Sphaerochaetales > Sphaerochaetaceae > Ornithospirochaeta. The sequence goes on from CAVJJV010000175.1 coordinate 5,500, forward strand.
TTTTTGCCATAGAGACATTCTACTCCTTTTGCGCCACGCGTGTGTTAAGATTATGTGTTGTTAATAGCCTGCATTGACTGATGAATTGAATCTGTGACGACAGAATCTCCTCATTGACATATTGTGCTTATCTTTATATCTCATAGTATGATAATACTCTGTATTGACCGGAAGTCGAGTTCAGGTGAGGCTATAACATCTTTGAGCTTTTCCGAGTTGATGATGCAATTATCCAACAGTTCATCCATTGAATCATACCTTTCGATATCATCATAATCCTGTCATTGTTTTAAAACCGTATGTATAATCGTCTTATACCCTGATATATCTTGTTGTCCGTCCGGCCCCTACCGTCTTTATCGAGCCGGCCTTGAGCATACAGCCGAGGACGGCTTCAATGGTGGTGGGGCTGACATCTGGGAGAATGTGACAGATTTCGGCTTTGGAGATAGGAGTGAGATTGTTCAGGACAGTTGCTTCCACCCGTGCTTTTTTTGTCACCCTTTTCCCGTGTACCACCGCAAAACGCTTATCCAGTTCCTTATAACAGAGGTAGAGTGTGGAGAGAAAATTCTCCATGAATGGAAAGTAAGAGTTTTCATTTGTTTCCCAGCCTGAGGAAGATTTTCTCAATGCTTCATAATAATATGACTTGTAGTTGTTGATCTGTTCTTCAAAGGAAATGTATTTTTGACAGTCGAATCCGTTCTTATACAACAGCAGCAGCGAGAGCAGACGCGACATCCTGCCGTTGCCGTCCTGGAACGGGTGGATGCACAGAAAGTCCAGAATGACGCAGGGAATCAGAAGAAGCTGATTGATGCTCGAGCTGCTTCTTGCATCCATGTATGCTAGTTCAAGCTGCTCCATCGCTTTCGGTGTTTCTCCTGCAGACATAGGTCGGAAACGTACACGGCGGTTCCCTCCCGTCTGTGTCGATTTCCATAATCACATTGTCGAAAGTTTTATAGCGTCCGGCAGAGTCATACGATGAATAGTTCATCATCTTTTCATGGAGATGAAGAATATCGCTCTCTCTGAATTCAATGTTATCATAACCCTGGTGAATTTCGTTCAAAGCATCTCTGTAGCCGGCAATCTCCGCCTCATTATGGTTCAACGGTGCGCTGTTATGATTGACGATTGCGGCAATACGTTCATCGCTGGTTACTATACCCTCGATTGCATTGGAACTTTTGACGGATTGTACTTTGGCAACAGCTTCAAGCCGGGTGAAAATCTTCATGTATTCTCCCTTCCTGACGTCATTCATTGTTTTTAGAGCTGCAATGTTGGAAGTAAGGTTCACAAAGCCTGCAGGAATCAGTCCGTTATCTAAAAAAGAGTAATCGAATTTCCTCATGGGTACTATCCTTTCTGCATATCTATGTGTTGATTTTATGCAGAAAACAGACTTTCTTTCAAGATTAGATGCATAAATACTGCAAATTCATATGCAGAAAATCCTGCATTCGGGGCATGAAAGATATCCATGTGACAGGCGGAATCTGATAACTGGATAAGGGCCTCTCTACTTCGGGCTGTTTGGCCCGGGAGCAGTCTTGCTTCTTGAGAAAGCTTCACTTTCTGCTTCTGAGATTTTTCAGGCTTTCCTTCGAGCTTTTGAAGAGAACGCCCATTGCCTCCGACATGGTTTTTCTCGTCTCCGGGGGAAGTGTCCTGAATCCTTTCACAATTTTTATCCCTGAATTGAACCAGCTGTCCCTGAGCTCCCTGAGTGTCCCGGCGCCGCTCTTCTCCATGAC
>CAVJJV010000176.1:0-5419 GCA_963650055.1 Comamonas kerstersii
TCTTCATGCTGGCCTGTCTTACCATTTCCAGGGCGGAAAGCTTGGAATCAACAAGAGAAAAACGGTCCTCGAAATTCACTATATTAAGGTAATTCTGCAGTGATACGCCGTATATTCAATTCCCTGTTTCATCAGATGAAAGGATTGTAGTAACGGCCTTTGTTGACGAAGTTGAGGAGAATGGAGACGAGAAGGAGGAGGATGGAGACGATTATTGTAATCCAGTCTCCCGCCCTGAACGGCCGGGATGAGTACCATGTCCTCTTCTTCCCCTTTCCGAAGCCTCTGAGCTCCATGGCATTGGAGATTACCTCAATTCTGTCCATACTCGATATTATGAGAGGAAAGAGCATTGAGGCTGCATTCTTCAGTCTCTTTATCAGCTTCTGCTTTCCCGATGCCATCTCAAGCCCTCTTGCCTGCTGCGAGAGTGATATCTCATGATATTCCTTCTGTATGTCGGGTATGTACCTCAACGCAAGTGATACCGAGTAGGCTATCTTGTAGCTCACCCCGATTCTGTTGAGGGAGGAGGCGAATTCACTCGGGTCCGTCGTCGAAACGAAGAGCATGACAAAGGGTATCGTTGCAAGGTACTTCAGAACTACATTGAGGTGGTAGAAGAGCTGCTCGGCTGTTATTGTCCACCTCCTCCATCCCGTGAAGAGTACATGTCTTGTTCCGTAGAGTGTTACACCGTGCTCGGGGGAGAAGATGTAGATGAGGATGTTGTTCAATATCATGAAGATGAATGTGAAGAGAAAGAGTATCTTCACCTCCTTCATTCTTATTCTCGAAACCCTGAATGATACGGATGCAAGAAGTGTGAGAAAGACGAGGAACCTCGTGTCGAATGTCGTCATGGCCGCAAAGGAGATCAATATGAGGGCCGAGAGCTTCGTCGCCCCGCTGAGACGGTGTATGGGGGAATCCTTTTCAATGTAGTTGAAGAGATTAACCATTTCTTACCTCCCTGTCATATGCAATGAAGCGTCTGATGAATGCCGTATCGTTTATCCCGCACATTTCTGCGAGCTCCGATAGGCTCGTCTTCTTGAGATAAGCCCTCGCTGTTATATCGTCACTCGTGAGGACCTCCTCGGGTGTGAGATCTGCTATCTTCCTGCCGTCGGCAAAGACAACGGAGCGGGTGCAGTATTCAAGCATAAGATGCATGTCGTGTGTGATGAGAACGATTGTGACTCCCTCTCTGTTGAGTTTTTTCAGAAATTCCATTATGTCGGTATAGTGTCTGAAGTCCTGACCTGCAGTGGGCTCGTCGAGGATGATTATCTCGGGATTCATCGAGAGAATCGAGGCTATTGTGACTCTCTTCTTCTGGCCGTAGGAGAGTGCACTTACGGGCCAGTTCCTGAAGGGCCTGAGTCCGCATACGGTGAGAACTTCGTCAACTCTCTTATCTATCTCCTCAGGTGTCTTTCTTCCTTCCATCACAAGGCCCAGTGCCACCTCGTCTTTGACAACCGGGCGTGTAATCATCTGGTTGGGGTTCTGCATGACGTACCCGATATGTCCCGCTCTCTCCTTGACGGAGAGTGTAGAGAGGTCCTTCCCGAGGAGTGTAAAGGAGCCTTCGTCGGGTTTCTCGAAGCCGCATATGAGCTTACTGAATGTACTCTTTCCCGCCCCGTTCTTTCCGACTATGCTCATCATCTCGCCTCGCCTCAGCGTGAAGTCGATTCCGTCCAGAGCCTTATGGCCGGGTTTATATGAAAATGTAACATCGTGTGCCTCGAGGAGAACTTCTTTTTCATTTTTCTTCTCTCCCGAGGGAAGATTCTCGAACCAATTTCTTACCTTCTCCCTGTCTCTCTCGGAGAGGACGATGGTGTCTATCCTCCCCGGTCTCTTTTCCTTTGTTATCTCAACAGAGGCATATTTGAGAGCTGTTACATATAAAGGCTCTCTTATTCCTGCTTTGATGAGCTCATCGGATGCGAGAAGCTCGTCGGGGGTGCTGTCCGATATTATTCTTCCTTCTCCCATGAGGATGACTCTGTCTACACTCCTATGGAGGACATCCTCGAGCCTGTGCTCGATTATGATGACTGTCGCTCCCGTCGAGTGGTGGATTTCGTCGATGAGCTCGATTGTCTTCCTGCCGCTTGCGGGGTCGAGGTTCGCAAGAGGCTCGTCGAAGAGATAGATCCTGCATTTGTCGACCATCACGCCGGCAAGCGAGACTCTCTGCTTCTGTCCCCCGGAGAGGGACTGGGGCGACTGGGAGAGAAAGGCCTCCATCCCGACCTTTTCTGCTGCTTCCAGTACCTCTTTTCTCATCTCATCGAGTCCGGTGTTTTCATTCTCCAGGGCGAATGCTATGTCCTCTCCTACGGTGAGCCCTATGAACTGGCCGTCAGAGTCCTGGAGGACAGTGCCTGTAATCTTGCTGAGCGAGAAGATATCATAATCGGAGTAACTCTTGCCGTTGATGAGAAGCTCTCCTGTGACCTCTCCGTCGTAGGATGCGGGGATGAGACCGTTGAGGAGGTGCGATAGTGTGGACTTCCCGCAACCCGAGGGGCCGCATATGAGAATTTTCTCACCCTCGTTTATGCTCAGGTTGACATTGAAAAGGGTGGGTTCCGCCTGAACCCGGTATTTGAATGAGACGTCTTTGAATTCGATTATTGGAGAAGACACTGTTCACCTCGGGAAGAGTATAACAACAATCAAAAGAAAATGCTTCCCCCGTAAGAGAAGCATATATGGTCCAGGAGAGACTCAGTCCTCCTTCTTCAGACTTCCGGCCTTCGGCTTTGCTGCATGGTATGCAGCACAGAGAAGAGTTCCGACGACTGCCGTTGTGACTATGTTTGCCAGTCCTCCGACAAGCCCCTGCAGGAATACCTTGTTTGCAGGCTCGGAGTAGATGAGAATGTCCCCGAGCGGTGCGACGAGTCCCCATGCGATGATGTGGGAGAGCACCTGGGCTACGTTGAATGAGATGATATCCATCTTGTCGAACTTGTTCGAGAGGTCGATTCTGCGTGTGAAGAAGCCCATCAGGAGACCTGCAACACCTGATGCGATGACCCAGCTCCACCAGATTCCCCAGCCGTACGAGAAGTCTATGAGGGCGTGGCCGATGAGGGCGATCAGAAGACCTGCCACGGGTCCGAAGAGCACTGCCATGAATGCCAGGAGACCGTACTGTATTGATATGTTTGTATTAGGCACCGGACTCGGAATTGCAACGAATCTGCCGAGAACGAAGAAGAGAGCTGCGCCTATGCCGATAGCAACGATGGTTACGATAGGAGATTTCTTATTCATCTTTATCCTTCCTTTGATAGTTTCCCCCATTATCTTTACAAAAACGCCTTATAGCAATTGAGTAAAGCTACTTTTTAAGGTACTTATCCATCCATTTCGTTATTTCTTCAAGTCTCTTTATCCTGTTAATGGGCTTACCCGAGCGGCTGAGCTCATGTGTCTCGTCATGGAAGAGAACGAACTTCGTCTCGACTCCGAGTTCAACGAGGGTTGTGTAGAGCTGGTAGGCCTGCTCTACAGGGCATCGGTAATCCCTGTCCGAGTGGAGGACCAGTGTCGGGGTTGATGCATTTTTGAGTATTCCCTCCATCGGGGACCTGTGATAGAGAGCCTCAAGGTCACCAAAGGAGCATCCGCACTGGTCGGTGGCGAAGTAGGGCCCTATGTCGCTTGTAGTGAGGAAGCTTATCCAGTTGTAGATGGAGCGCTGTGTGGCTATTGCTTTGAATCTCTCTGTGTGCCCGAGAATCCAGTTGGACATGAAGCCTCCGTAGGAGCCGCCTGTGACTCCGACTCTCTCCCTGTCGATTGTCGTCTCCTTAGCAAGAACAACATCGGTGAACTTCATGAGGTCGGAGTAGTCGACAGTCCCGTATTTTCCCCTGATATCGGCCCAGTCATTGCCGTAGCCGTCGCTGCCTCTGGGATTCGTCCAGAATACGAAGTAGCCCTCTCCCGCCCAGTACTGCATTTCATGCATGAAGACGGTTCCGTATACGGTCTTCGGACCTCCGTGGATATCGAGGATGGCGGGGTAGCACTTTCCTTCTTCCCAGTTCATTGGCCTCAGAAGCCATCCTGTAAGTCTGTTTCCGTCGTTATCGTATTCGATTCTCTCCGGAACTCCTACATATTTACCCCTCAGTACCTTTCTGTTGATATGGGTAAGCTGCCCCTTCTTTTCCGAGTAGATTTCCTGGAGTTTCTGTCCTCTGAGCCCTATGTAGTAGAGTTCCCCGTTATAAAGTGCAATATTGTCCACGCTTCCTACTTCGTCGACTATAGATTCAATCTTTCCCTCTCTGTTGATTCTGTATACATTCGAGGAGTAACCGATGGTGGAGGTGAAATAGATCCAGTCCCCGTCCGTTGTCCGGCTCTCTCCGCCTCCGAGTCTTATGTCCGTACCGACACTCGACCAGGTTGATTCTCCCCAGAAAGCGAGGAGCTCTGCCTTTTGGTTTTTGATGGTGTAGAAGTTGTCGTTCTCGTTGACTCCGTACTTCTTCATGTCACTCCCCATGGCTATGAGAGACCCGTCTAAAATCCAGGCGCCGCTTACGCTCATGATGCCTTCCGGGAGGGCTGTATGCCAGCTGAAAGCGGGGAGGTCTACAACCCTGATCTCAGTTGTAAGCTCTATCCCGGGACCCTTTCTGACAGAGCCGAGTACCACAAGCTTCGTCCCGTCAGCACTCAGGGAGTAGAAGGAGGTATTGAAGTCGTCGGGGAAGATGTACCTGACAGAGTTCTTCTTTACTACGGCAAGCCTCTCTCTTCTTCCGTTTATATATCCCCCGCCGTTGAGATAGAAGGGTACCTCCTCTATCTCCTCGTAGTTTTCTATTTCCTTTCTCTTCTTTGTCTTTTCCTTACTTTCCAGACCCTCGAGTCTCATATCTGAAGATATGATGCCGAGGAAAGTTTCTTTATCGAGGGGAGTGAATTTCGTCATGTTCCCGTTCAGATCGAAAAGAGGGGAGGCCTCTCCTCCGTCGAGAGGAAGGGAGTAGATGGTGCTCATTTCTTTGTTCTTTGTCTCGTCTCCGGTGCGGTTCCTGAGAAAATAGAAGTTTCCCTTGTATGGTACTCCGAATGAAGCTTTTCCGTCTGTAGTGAGGGCCCTGGGACTCCCGCTGCGGAGAGTGTAGAAGTTGCTCTCATAGCCGGTTCTGTCTTTCTTCGCCTTCTTTAAAATAAAGAAGATTCCGTCTTCCGTTACCTTCAGACCGGAGAGATAGCTGTAGTGTAGAAAATCATCGAGTTTAATTCTGTCCATGATGAAATAGTAGAGCTGATTCAACTGAGGAACAAGACAAAAGAAAAAACCAGTCACGAGACTGGCTTCAAGCCGCCTGTCGGATTCGAACCAACGACCCCGAGATTACAAATCACGTGCTCT
>CAVJJV010000177.1:0-6232 GCA_963650055.1 Comamonas kerstersii
TTCCCGAAGCACACGGGCCGTCGACTGCTATCACACGGGGTTTTCTCTCTTTTATCATGTTCAGGACGAAATCGACCCTCTCTTCTCTGCTCTCTATCTTCATTTCCGGTCCATTCTACAAATAAAGCTATGGATTATTCCAGATTTTGAAATAGAATTGAACTACTATGAAAAAGACAAAGAAAATACCGAAGCTCGGTCTACACAAGTTGATTACATTCGTCTATCTCCCTCTTTCGACTGCATTCTGCATCTATGTCGCCATCGGCAATGTATTCGATATCGGGAGACTCCAGCTTCAGGGACTTCCGGATTACATTGAAGCCGTCACTTTGATGCTGCCGTTCGTTACGGCCATCCTCCACTTCATGGCGATTATAGGCCTGATCGGCCTGACACGCTTCGGCCTCAGGATAATCCTCTTCTCGTCTATCTTCCGCACACTCCTCGAGCTCTTCATCACCTATGGTGTACTCACGGCAAAAAACACGGAAGAAGCTGTGGCATACCTCATAAGCTGCATCTTCAACATCCTTGTATACATCTACTACAGGAGGAGAGAGTGCTACTTCGTCAAGGGCGGTCAGTCACTGAAAAAAGCATATGAGATCATTAAGAAGGCCGAGGAAATCCAGAAAGCCGTAGAGGAACCTCAGAAAAGTAAAGAGGAAGAAACGCCGGCCGAGAAAGAGGAGACTCCATCTCCGGCAGAAGGAACTGTTCAGGAGAAAGAAGAAACACTACCGCCTCTACAGAATGAAGAGACAGAGCAGGCAGCTCAGGTAGAGGAAGCTGTTCCTCTCCAGAGCGAAGACGTAGACGGGGAAAGCTTCAAATCAATCAAGGCAGACTTTCCTCTCGACGGCATCGTGAAGAGAACAAGATATATCTATGAGGTAGAAAAAAAGGTGGGAAATGTAAAACTTCTCCAGGCTACACTCAACATCTATGATGATAAGACCATAGTCGAAATCGAAGTCGAGAATACTTCATCGGAAACCTATTCATCCTCTACATGGAAGTTCGGGGAATGTACCTTTACATCGACAACTCCAATTGAGGCGGGAATTACAACTATAGCGGCAGAAGCTGAAAAGCCGCTCACCAGACTCGAAATCTCTCTTGTAGATGTGAAATGACAGGGCTATAGAACCGCACCCGGATCCACATCTATCTCAAGATGGACAAGCGACGGAACCTTGTATTCATTTACAAGGTTCTTTGTAAATGCCAGGAGCGACGATATGCTCACGCTGCGTAAGAGCACATGATAGCGCCACTGCTGGGCCTGTTTCTCTATAAGGCACGGAGAAGCTGAGAATACCTCGATATCATCAAGACCGGACGAGAGACTGACGGCAAGGTGCTCGAGGCTCTCCGCGCTTTCCTTCGCCTTCTCCTCGCTCTTACTTCTGAGAGTGAGGTTGACAAGTCTCGAGAAAGGCGGGAACCCCGTCTCCCGTCTCTCGGAGAGCTCCCCGTCATAGAACTCCTCTATCCTGTTCTGGGCTACATTTGTAATGGAGAGTGCATTGGGCTGCCGTGTCTGAATGATGACAAGTCCGTCATCCCTGTAGCGCCCGGCACGCCCCGCCACCTGATAAAGAAGGTCGAATGTTCTCTCTCCCGCCCTGAAATCGGGAAGGGAGAGGGAGCTGTCGGCATTGATTATCCCGACAAGGGAGACAAGGGGGAAATTGAGTCCCTTTGCAATCATCTGGGTTCCAAGGAGTATATCGATTCTGCCTTCCCTGAACTCGGAAAGAATCCTTGCAGTTCTCTCCTTGTCCCCCTTGATTACATCTGTGTCGAGCCTCTCTATCCTCTTTGAAGGAAAGAGCTGTCTCACCTCCTCTTCGGCCATCTCCGTACCGAATCCCGATGGGTAGAGTTCGGTGGAACCGCACTCGGGGCAGCTTCTTAAGAGAGGTGTCTTATAGCCGCATGTATGACACATCAGATATCCGTCCCTCTTATGATATGTAAGAGATATAGAGCAGTTTGGACACTGGACTACACGGCCGCAGTTCCTGCATACATATCCGTAGGAGAAGCCCCGCCTGTTCAGAAAGAGGATAACACCTCTCCCGTTCTCAAGCGCCCTTCTTATCTCCCTCTCGAGCACCGGACTTATATTCCTCGTCTCTCCCGCCATATCGAGAACGGTAACACGCGGGAACTTCCCCTCCCCGATGCGGTTTCTCATGACGATGGTCGTCAATTTCTGTCCTCTCATCAGTTTCCAGGCTTCAAGAGAGGGAGTTGCCGAGCCCATTATCAACTCGGCCCCGCACTTCTGCGCTCTGTACTGAGCTACCTGACGTGCATGATAGCGTGGAGCAGATCCCGACTTGTAGGCTCCTTCATGCTCTTCGTCGATTATGATCAAGCCGAGATCCTTGAAGGGAGCGAAGACACTGCTTCTGGCTCCTATTACGATATCGACCTCACCGTTCATTATCCTGTACCACTCCTTAAGGCGCTGTGACGGAGTAAGGGCCGAATGCAGGATAGCGACACGGCCGGAGAAGCGTGAATAGACTTCACCGCTGAGCTGATGCGTAAGGGTTATCTCGGGAACAAGATAGAGTACCTGTTTTCCCTCTCTTATCTTATCCTCGGCACGCCTGAGGTAGACTTCACTCTTACCAGAACCGGTTATACCGAAGATATAGTAGATTCCCCTCCCGCCGTTTCTTAGCTTATCAAGCGCAGCTTCCTGCTCATCGGTCAGTCTTTCAACTCTTGAGAATGATGAGACAGTGGAGAACGGTGCGTATTCACTCTCCTTTCTTCCCGAAGGAATCATCCCGGAAAGATTGACACCCACGGGAGAGAGGTACATATCACGCATCCATACGGCAGTATCCAGAAGGTCTCTGTTGAAGACAGGCGTCTTATCTATCACTCTCCTGACGGGCTTCACAGTATAGCCGGTGTCTTCAAGTGTATTCTTCTCGGCAATGACGAATCCCGTCTTTTCGCTTCTCGAGAATGGTACAACCACCCTCTTACCGAAGAGTGACTCTCCCGCCGCCTCATCGGGAACGGAGTATGTAAAGCTCATATCAAAGGGAACGGAGAGAACAACCTCAACCCACTTCACGCCTTAATCCCCTCCATGATGTATTTCAGATCCTCCCATATCGGGGCTCTCAGGCTTCTGTCTCTCACAAGGTCTGCAGGAGAGTATGTAACATAGGTTTTTATGCCGTTGATTCTGAATGTATTGAGCCTCAGTGCATCAAAGTCATGTTTCTTACGGAGCATGTAGGCTGCCGTGTCTTTTCCAAGAAGTACAATGGCCCGGGGGCTGAGACTTTTCATCTCCGCTCTCAGGTAGTCGCTGCAGGAGGATGCGGCCGCGGCGGAGAAGTTCCCCACAGGGCACTTGATTAATGCCGTCAGAGCAACAGCAGAGAGTTCAAGCCCCATGGCCTTCACCCACTTTCTGAAGTAATCGAACGAAGGACCTGTGAGCATCGTGACGCCTTCCGGAGAGGGTAGAATGAAGAGAATGACGGGATTCTTACCCAGAAGCGGCTCGGCATAGACTGTACGGGAGAAACATCCGTCACACTTATGGCACGATGAGATATCGTCAACGGTATTCCCGGTGGTCTCCCCTGCCTTTATCTCATAGTCGAAATGTCCGTGAGTCTCCATCAGAGGGTCCCCTGCGATATATGCTTCAGCCTCATCAAGAAGCTTGAAAAAATATTCCTCAGTCACTTTCTCTTCCATTATTCTTTTCCTCAAACCATCTGTACTCATCCCCGTCATAGCTGACCCTGGCAAGGTACAGTCCATCGGGCGGATAAGTCTTGAGTGCATTGAAGCGGTCTCTGCTTTCGAGCCTGAGGCGGAATGACTCCACACTCTCCCCGCTGAGCGCCGCTTCAACCATAGTCCCCACCATGCTTCTCACCTGGTTGTAGAGAAAGGCATTTCCAACAACCCTGTACTTGAAAAAAGGCAAGCCGAAGTTGTCCGTCTCCCTGCTCCAGTGTGATACGTAGATATCTCTGAACTTCGAAGGACATATATCCTTGCTCGAGCAGAATGTGGTGAAATCGTGGGTTCCCTCGATCAATCCGGCATAGCTCTCCAAGAGCTCGATATCGGGTAGTCTTTTCACTCCCGTCACCCTCCTGTAATCAAATGGGAGCATGTCCTTCCACTCTTTTATGTAGTACCAGTACTCCCTTGCATAGGCGGTGAACCTTGCGTGGAAGATTCCATCGGGCTCTGAAGAGGAGAGAATCCTTATCGACTTCGGGAGCATGGAATTGAGAATGATGCGGTACTTTTCTGCATTAATTCCGCTCGAAGTATCGAAATGGGCAGCCTGTCCGAGAGCATGGACTCCGCTGTCCGTACGGCCCGAGCCGTAGAGAACGATATCGTCTTCAAGGAAGCTTCTGAGGGCGTCTTCTATCGTTTCCTGTACGGTGACAAAGCCGTCCTGTCTCTGCCAGCCGTGATACATGGAGCCGTCATAGCTTATGATGAGTTTTATTCTTTTCATGCCTTCCGGCATCACAACAGGCGGTCTCTTCCAGTCTTCTCTACTCATTCTCAATCAAAACAAAGGCTACACAATAGTCACCGTCATGAGAGAGCGAAAGCTGTACATTGTTCTTTCTCTCCCCTCTGACAAGTATATACGGGGCGCCTTCATCCCCGCTCCGGATCTCGATATCGAGAGGGGAGATACCTGAAAATCCCGTCTTCAGCGCCTTGACGTATGCCTCCTTTGCAGCAAAACGCGACGCAAGATACTCCTCTCTTCTCTTTCTTCCCTCCGCCTGTGAAAGCTCATAGGGGGTGAAAATCCTCTCGAGCGTCCCGGAGGGGAGAGACCCGAATCGTGATACTCTTGCTATGTCGGTACCTATAGTGCTCATCACCTGGCTGTTTTACTTTCAAAGAGGATTCTGATTGTCAGAGGTGAGGATGAGACTGTGAGGGAATTATCGGTGAATATATCCCTGTCATACTCAAGCACCACATTACGTCTGCTGATTCCCTCTCCGTCGACATCTGAGAAATCTACCGAAGCCGTTATGAGCGACGGGTCCACAAGATATATGATACTGTCATCACCCGTAATCACCACATCTATCGAATCGGGTACAAGAGAAACCGGCTCATAGGCACTGTTCTCATCGAATGTGACGGTAATCGGAATGGTGACCACCCTGTCGGTTGCACTGAGGAACCTGATCGAGACTACTATGACAAGTGCACATATGAAGGAGAGAACCTTGACAACCCAGTTGCCGAAGACGGCTGATGCAAACTTATTCTGTGACTGCATTATCATCATCCTCCTTCGTATCCATCTTGATATTCTGCGGGACGACATCTCTGTCTGCCAGGAGCAGCAGGAGCATCTCCTTCACGACATCGGTATCGAGGTTGTAGTATATATTGGCGTTGTATGCCAGTGAAATTGCTCCTGTCTCTTCCGATACTATCAATATGATTGCGTCGCTCTCTTCACTCAACCCCAGTGCCGCACGGTGTCTTGTGCCGAAGGTATCCTTGATGGATGTCTGCTTGGAAAGTGGAAGATAGCATGCCGCGTATGTGCACTTGCCGCCCTGGATGACACACGCTCCGTCATGAAGCGGGGTGTCATGGTCGAAGATGGTGAGAATGAGGTTGGCCGAGAGATCGGCATTGATTCTTGTTCCCGTCTCGTAGATATTCTTCAGATCCGTATGACGCGGGAAGATTATAAGGGCACCTCTCTTCTTCGCAACCAGAGTCGTGCATGCGTTGAGAACACTGTCCAGCTGGCTTGCCGACGTCTGGGATGAACGGAAGAGCGACCGCCTCGCAGTCCCCGTGAAGACACGTCTCAGCTCCGGAGTATAGAAAACGACAAGTCCCATGAGAATCGGAACTATGAGCTTCTTCATAATCTTCAATATGACAGTCAGCTTGAAGATATACGAGAAGCCGTAGAGAACAACCAGGGTTATAAAAATCGAAGCAAGTTCCCTCGCCCTCGTCTCAGCGACAGCTGTGTAGAACTTATAAATCACATATGTAAGTATAATCGTCTCCGCCAGCACTCTCAGATAGTCGGCAGCAGTAAGACTATTAAACAAATCAAACATCCGTCATTCCTCTTCAGTCTGCACCCAGTTGAGTGTACGACTTACAGCCTTCTTCCAGAATCCTACCTTTTTTTGCCTCTCCTTGTCATCCATTGTAGGTGTCC
>CAVJJV010000178.1:0-2712 GCA_963650055.1 Comamonas kerstersii
TTTGAACATCCTATAACCCAATAACCATCATTGAATGATTTATATAACAATCCAACGTTCTCCACCCAGACAGCAACGAATATAAGATTACCGGTAGTACCTTTTTCAATTGTGACATCCGCATTGGCTGTACTATCTTCGGTGTCCTTAAGTTTCCAGCCTAGAAATTCATAGCCGCTCTTCTCCGGGGTTTCCAATTTGAAGGTTTCTGTTGTGACGGTATAAATTGTGGGATTTGATTTACCTTCCGGGAGGGTTCCTTCTCCGAGGTCATAACTGATGCTGTATTCATGTAGTGTCCAGCTGGCATAGAGCGTTAAATCTGACTCGGGCTTTTTGAAGCTTGAAGCATCACTGCCGCTTCCATCTTTCTGTGTATTCCAGCCGGCAAAATCATAGCCGTTCCTTGTCAGAGTTCCCTGAGATGGAACTGTAAAACTGTCTCCTTCCTTCACTGTTATCTTGTCCGGGGCTGAGCCGGAATCTGCACCATTGGCATCAAAGGTTATTGTATATGTCTTGACCTCAGCTTCAGGTTTACAGGACACAAGACAGAAAGCTATCAAAGCGATAGCGGCAAAGAACAAGGTTTTCTTCATTTGATCTCCCTCACAATTGTTTCTACCTTATAATCTTACCCCCCCCCAGACGATTTAGGCAACATGAATTTCTGCTCTTTTCAGTCTTTTTGTTGAACTCAGGAGATGCGGGGTTACTGCTTCTTCCCGGGAAGCTTTATCTCGCTCAGGAGAGAGGAGACGATTATCATCACTGATCCTATGATTCCCCAGAGAGACAGGTGTTCGTGAAGAATTATCGATGATAGTATCAATGCTGATACCGGGTCTATGTAGCTGATTACCGCCGTAGACTGGGCGCTGAGCTCCTCCATGGAGCCAAAATAGAGGGAGTAGGCAAAGCCTGTATGGAATATGCCGAGAACAAGGAGAAGAGAAACGGAGAGAGGACTAAGTTCGATGTCTCTTATATTCTCCTTGAAGAGTATGTACGGTACTACGGTCAGGGAGGCTGCAAAGAGCTGGATCATTGTCTTGTAGACACTGTCATATCCCGATATCTTCTTATTGAGGATTACCACTGAGGCGTAGAGGGCGGCTGCCAGAAGGCCGTAGATTATACCTGATGTGTCGCTTGATGTCAGCCTCTCTCCATCCATCACCCCCGACACCATCATCATCCCGATGACGGATGATATTACACAGAATACCTTCTTCAGATTAAGCTTCTCCTTGAGAAATAAAGGAGAGAGAAGGATGACTATTGAGGGCTCCATGTAATACGAGAGTGTTGCGACCTGAACGGATGTATAGTTGTAGCTTTCAAAGAGAAAGACCCAGTTGAGCCCCATGAGGGCGCCTGTGACGATAAGGAGCACAAGGCTCTTTCCTCTGGCTTTTACAACATTCTTCTTCCTTATCTTCAATAAAAGGAGGAGAAAGAGTCCTCCGAGAAGTCCCCTTACAAGGCTCACCACCCCCGAGGGAAGCGGGATATAACGTCTGAGGATTCCAACCGTCCCGAAGATAAGCATCGAGAAGACTGCACTGAAATAACTTCTTTCCATACTCAAAGCCTTATGAGTCTTCCCTCTTCCGTACTCGAATAGATAGCATTGATGAGCTTCACGCTCTTGAGTGCCTCCTCTCCTGTGATAAGAGGCTCCCTCCCTTCCTGTATGGAGAGTGCAAAATCATCAAACTGCCGCATGTGCCCCAGCCAGTTGAGAGAGGTTGCACTTGTAGAAGAACCTGAAGTATCTACATGAGAGTATCTACGCCTTATTTCATTGTCCCTTTCCGTCTCTTCTCTGAAGGACCATACTGTAAGCGCCTCGTCCTCCATGACAGCGGATCCCTCGCTACCGCATACCTCGATTCTCCTCGAGAACCCGGGATATATACTTGTAGAGCCATTGATGATTCCGAGGGCGCCGCTTCTGAACCTGACTACCGCGGCGGCATTGTCCTCCACATCTATTCCAGTGTGGGTGAGTGTTGCCGTGAGCCCCGATACCGACAAGATATCCCCGCCGTACCACTGTAGTAGATCAACGGCGTGGATTCCCTGATTCATCAATACTCCCCCGCCGTCTATTTCCTTAGTTCCGCGCCAAAGGCCGGAGTCGTAGTACTCCTGGCTTCTGTACCATTTGAAGGATGCCTCGATGAGAACAACGCGTCCGAAGCGTCCCTTGTCAAGAGCCTCCTTAATAAGCATTGCCGCGTCATAGAATCTGTTCTGGAATATTCCCCCGACAAGACGGTGCTGTCTCTTCCCCTCTTCTATTATCCTCTCCGCCTTCTCTTCGGTTATCTCGATGGGCTTCTCGATAAGAACATGCTTACCTCTCCGGAGAGAGGAGAGGGCACTCTCCTCGTGGAGGCCCGATGGAGTTGCAATGAGGACAACGTCGACTTCCTCGTCAGAGAGGAAAGAGGAAAAATCGGAGTAAGCCTCACACCCGTATTCCATTCTGTACCGATCACACTTATCCCCATCGGGACTGTATACCGCTCTGAGAAAGCAGTTTTCGCTTTTACCCAGTGCATATGCATGAGTGCGTGCAACATTACCAAGTCCTACTATTCCGAATCCTATTCTGTCTTTCATCTATTCGCTCCGTCCGGGATTCATTCTCTCCCGAGAGGGATTTTCTTTCAACTATCTTCTTGAAAGTATTGTATGCATGAC
>CAVJJV010000178.1:2722-5322 GCA_963650055.1 Comamonas kerstersii
ACTGTAAGTAGTATAAGTAGAAAGAGGAGGTAGAACGGGAGAAGCATTACGTCTATTTTTCCTGCAATAAGACCGAAGAGAGGAGGCATGAGCGATGTCCCTACATACGCTGATGCCATCTCAAGCCCCGTCACAGCCTGAGAGTTGTCTTTCCCGAAATGAGATGGTGTTGAGTGAAGAAGACTCGGATATACAGGAGCGCATCCCAGGCCTATGACTACAAAGCCTATGACGGCAAAAAAGGAAGGAAGTGGAAGAATGAGTATCAGAATTCCCACGGCAAGGATAACTAGTCCCACTCTCACCATCCTCTCGTCATCAAGCCTGAGGGCGATGAATCCCGAGAGGAGCCGCCCGATTGTGATTCCTATGAAAAACATACTGCCGAAGGATGCGGCAGTCTCTGCATTCAATCCTTTATAGAGCGAGAGATAGCTGCTTGCCCAGAGCCCCGCTGTCTGCTCGAGAGCGCAGTAAGAGAAGAACGAGAGGAAAGCCGCAGTGCTTCCCTTGAGGGAGAGTACCTCTTTTATGGAAAGGGGCTTTTCTCCCGTCTCCTCTTCTGTTTCATCCTTCTTCCAGAGAGGAAGGCTCAAGAAGAGTATGAGGGTTATAACCGCCTGCACTATCGATATCACGCGGTAGCCGCCGTTCCAGCTGCCGCCCTGTGTCAATACCCATCCCATGATGTATGGCCCCGTCGATGCACCTATCCCCCACATAGAGTGGAGCCAGCTCATATGGCAGCTTCTGTAGTGTATTGCTACATAGTTGTTCAATGCGGCATCTACACTTCCCGCTCCAAGTCCGTACGGAACGGCCCAGAGGCAGAGGGAGACAAAGCTGAGGCTTATTGAAAAACCGAAGATTGCAAATGCGGTTATAGCAACGCTCACCGAAGTCACAACGCCGGCTCCGAAACGCCGGGTGAGCCTCCCGCTCTGCAGACTCGATATTATAGTACAGAATGCAATTATGAACGATATGATTCCCGCATATGATACAGGAACATTGAATGCCGGATAGATAGAGGGCCAGGCAGAACCCAGGAGTGCATCCGGGAGCCCGAGGCTGATAAAGGAAATATAGATTACAGGTAATAGAAGCATAATCATGTTTGGCATAATATCGCCCTGGATTTCTTGATTCAACGATTATTTCGCCATATATTGTAACAAAAGTGACAAGTTATGAATCCGGAAGAATGTTTTATAAAGACAGACAGAAACATGAGGGAGCTCCAGCCCCACGGAACTCTTTCCTTCCCATGCGGCATCTACTCGACAGACCCTGATGCTCTATCGGGTGAGGTAGTTCCATGGCACCTCCACGATGAAATCGAAATCATCCACCTCAGAAAAGGAGCCGCTACACTGCAGCTTCCCGGAAGAGAGGAGAACCTCATAGAGGGTACTACATGCGTAATCAACTCAAACACCCTCCACTACATCACGGGTGAGCGAGGCTATAAGCTCGAGTCCTTCGTCTTCTCCCCCCTTCTCATTTCCGGAGGATCCGATACCGTCTTCTACCGTAAATACATCGAACCCGTCATCTCCAATCCCTCCATAACCCTCTACATAACAGAAGATGAAGATTCATCCAGTCTCTTCTGCGAGGCTTATAAGGCCGCAGAGGAGGAAAAAGACGGGTGGGAGTTTACTCTGAGGGAGAATCTCACATCACTTTTTCTCTCCCTGAGGAGGACATATCTTTCGAGTACAGTTCCATCCCCCTCCCCGATAACCCGGGACACGGAGAGAACTGAGAAAATACTCAGGTACATGGAAAAGCATTACGCCGAGCCTCTCTCTCTTCCCGACATTGCAGATGAAATATCTCTCAGCGTCAGGGAGACATTGAGGTGCTTCAAGCGCACCACCGGAGAGACCCCGATAAGCTACCTATTGAAATACAGACTGATGAAGAGCGCAGACCTCCTCAGGGAATCGCCGTCCCTCCAGATCGGGGATGTGGCACTACGCTCGGGATTCGACTCCCCCGGATACTACTCGAAGGAGTTCAAACGCTACTACAAATGCACTCCCGGAGAGTACAGAAGGCTGTCGAAGAAGGAAGAGAGGTAGCATCAGATTCTCCATATATCCAAGGCTGCCGGCAGCTCAATATTTTCTCTTGATGAGCGAATTTGGAGATTTAGCCTTGCCGTCACGGTATATCATTCCGTCTTCCATCATGGGATTTATAACATCATGAAGGAACTGACTTCTGCTTTTGTAATTCAATGTTTCCTGCAGCTTCTTTACACTGCTCGGCCCCTCCATCTTCAGGAGGGCGATAACTTTCTCGGTATCGGGTAATTCATCCAGGTCAAGATCTATGGATTCATCATTGTACAACTTATCAAAGAGTTTCAGATTCAGGAACCCGGGATAAATCGAGACTACAGGCTGGATTTCATCAGGGGAACCGGCATAAGCTTTTATCATGGTCTGGAAGCCGGTTCCACCTCTCTCCATCAAGTTCGCGACATCCAGAGCAGCGGAGATAATCGAATTACGGCGGATAGAGGGAATGGCACCTTCCGGGTAGTCTTTGTATATTTTGGGCAGAAGCCACGACCCGGGTGACACTATTTC
>CAVJJV010000178.1:5332-5726 GCA_963650055.1 Comamonas kerstersii
GTGTCCCGTTGATCGAGTAGTCTCTGTGGGCAATGGCATTCGCCAGGGCTTCTCTTACAGCTTCCCGTGGATAAGAGCGTATTTCCGCCCTTCCCCCGTTAGGCGTTTTAACCCAGCCGGTTTTCGTATTACGCTCTATAAAGCTCAAAGCCTGAGTGAAAACTCTCGCCAGATTCCCCTTGAGTCTGATTGAATCAAGAACAACGCCTGTCTTGTTCATTCCTTTCCAGAGCCTGCAGCAGATCAGGGTATCATCCCTGTCGTAAGAATCACGGAACATCAGAAATCCGGATTCTGCATATCCCCCGGCATTGACGATTTCTTCATTCTGCAGTTCCTTGAGAGACGGGACGGATCTGTCAACCCTGTATTCCCGGCAGAGCTCAATATATTC
>CAVJJV010000179.1:0-2072 GCA_963650055.1 Comamonas kerstersii
TCCCAGAAGCATCCTCAGTCCGTTGTACCCCAGCGGCCCGAGAAACGAGCTTGCCTGACTCTGTGAGACGAAGGCGAATCCCCATATAAGGGCGGTGAGAAGAAGTATGAGAGAAGAGTATATTGATTTCATGCTGTGATGATATGACAAATGATGAAAATTGAGAATATAATCAAGATAGTTGAGGAAAAATGAAGAAAGAAGAAATACTGGAATTCATAAGGAAGAACGAGCCTCATCCCCTGCATGAGTCGGCACTCTCATCGACTCTTCCCCGTTTCATCGAGAAGGAGAGAAAGGAATCCTTTTCAGATATGCTCTTCCGCTACATAAGAGAGAAGAGGATCAACGAGGTGGAACTCTACAAAGCTGCGGGTCTCACTCCCCAGCATTTTTCGAAGATCCGGAGTAATTCTTCCTATCAGCCGGCGAAGAATACAGTCATTGCACTTGCCTTATCTCTACGCCTTGACCTTGAAGAAACGAAGGAACTTATGAGAAGTGCAGGTTTTGCATTCACACACTCCTCTCCGAAAGACATGGTCATAGAGTATTACATCATAAACGGCAACCATGATCTCATGGCAGTCAACGAGACTCTCTATTCCATGGGACTGGAGATAATATAGCCTATGAGGCTAACATAATTTCCTGCCGTTTCCTTAGCATGATGGTGGAGGTATGATTATGATATACACACCATTGACTAAGAAGGCACTCGGAATTTCATTCGAGGCACATAAGAACCAGATCGATAAGGCAGGGCTCCCGTATGTCTACCACCCCTATGAGGTGGCGTCAAGGATGGACGATGAATACTCCACCGCTGAAGCTCTCCTTCATGATACGATTGAAGACACGAAGATAACCCGTGAAGACCTCGAGAGGGAGGGGATACCGGATGAAGTAATCAGCGTTGTAGTACTCCTTACCCGCAGTAAGGATGTTCCCTACCTCGAGTACGTCAGGAGAATCAGGACAGATGAAACGGCACGGAAGGTCAAAACAGCTGACCTCATGCACAATATGGATACAACAAGGCTTGATGAAGTCGATGAGAAGGATCAAGCCAGGCTCGCTCTCTATAAGGAAGCTCTCTTGATACTTACCAAATAGAGTCTTCCCGGGCAAACAAGAGGAGGGAAACCCGGGAAGACAAAGGAAATATAGATGATGGAAAAGTAGACGTATGTCTCTGTATCAGTTTATGAAGTTGAATATCGCGGATGCCGATCCCATTGCACCGATCTTGTCGCATATCATGACAGCGGTATATCTACATTTACCGAGAGCGGTCTTCTTTGCAAATGAATACTGCACGGCTCCCTTTTCGGTTGCTTTGAGCAGGTAGTCTTCCTCATACCACATGACATAGATGTCGTCCTTTGTTATGCCGTCCGGAAGATCGGAGTATGTGACGGAGAGTACTGCATTGTCGCCTGACACTGTTCCGTTGAGTGTAGCTGTAATCGGTTCCGAGATAGTCGAATTGATTGATACGCTGTTGGTTACAGTGGAGGCGTCGTTAAAAGAGAAACTCTGACTCAAGACAGTATTAGAGTTCGTTGTTCTTATGACTTCGGTGTGTCCGTTGTAGATGATAAGCGATGTCGCCGTCTTACAGAGCCTTGCGATGAATATGTATGATCCTGCCGGGAGGGACTGTCTGAAAGTCGCTGTTCCTTCTTCCTGTGTAATCGAGTCGGCTGCTATTGTCACATTATTCCTGTTCTGGTCGACGACCTGGAGAGTGAATACCGGATTTGTCTTGTAGCTCGACGGGGTCCAGGTGTAGGTCAACTCGACTACCTGGGAGCCTATAAGGGACGAGAGCGAGAGGGTGATTGTGCTGTTGACACCACGGACGAAGAAGTAATCGAGAGAATCCTGTGCAATGACTGTGTTGTTGCTTGTTTTTCCTTCGACCTTGATGTTGTACTGACCGGGCATGATTCCTGAAATCGTATAGACGCCGTCGCTGGACTTCGGGAAGGTGAATGTGGACGTTTCGGCTTCTTCCTTATCTGACGATGAGTCTTTCTTGGTTGTCGTGAGGGTAAAGACATACTGGG
>CAVJJV010000180.1:0-9518 GCA_963650055.1 Comamonas kerstersii
GTTCAGACCGGAATGGTTATTGGAAGTTGAAGCTCTGATGTTGGTTTATAGTGGGATTGATTTATTTATCCTACAAATACTTATACATTTTACGCTACCTTTTCAACATTGTGACATTCAGAGGCTTATCAATCTTCAGAAGAATGATTATGGTTATGAGAAACAGATAATGAAATCAACGTATGCAGATGGATTTAATCATCAGCTTGGACGTGCGATTAATTAACATTATCAATCGCCAGGGGGTGACTGATAAGGCGGACATACAAAGCTGACCAATCTCATAAGCATGGTCTGTGTTTGTATTTCCTGCATATATTGTTTGTTTTTTGACTTTGGGGATTATACCTCAAATACATATCTTCAAGATTCCCCCATAGGATTCAGCTGGAGTGAAAAAACAACCCGGTTGTCTTCCGGGCTGTCGTATTTGTGCTATTTGGTGCTATTCGATTCTAACTGCTTCGGCATCTTTCCTGATTATCGTCTTTTCTTCACTTGTCCATTTGATTGTGAAGTAGAAGGCAACGGAGAGGATTGTGCCTACGGACCAGCCGATCGGCCAGCTGAGCCAGATGCCTGTAACTCCGAGGGCTGTCGAAGAGAGGATATAGGCAATACCGACTCTCAGGATAAGATCTGAGAATGTCGTAATCATGAATCTCTTCATGAGCCCTGCTCCCTTGAGAATACCGTCACAGATGAGCTTTACACATACTATAAGATAGAACGGGCAGACTATGTGCAGGAAGAGTCTTCCTGTCTCGAGAGCCTTGGCTGACGGGTTATCCATAAATAGGGTGAGGAGGAAGTCGGAGGCGAAAACATAGAGGAGAATGAACGGTACGGAGAGAATCCAGACCATCTTTATTCCGCTCCAGCAGCCTGCCTTGACTCTTTCCGGTTTCTCGGCTCCGAGGTTCTGTGCCGTGTAGTTCGATACTCCGTTACCTATTGTCTGGAATGATGTGATTACCAGATTGTTGAGCTTGATTGCCGCCGAGTATCCTGCAATGACTGCAGAACCGAAGCTGTTGATGATCGACTGGAGTATGATGTTGCCTACACTGACAAAGCTCTGCTGGAGAGTCGAGGGTATTGCAATCGATATGAATGACTTGAAGAGGACAGGGTTGAAAAGCTGGAATTTTCCTTCCGTTTTGAATGCCTTCAGTCTCTTGAGAACGAAGATGAGTGCCAGTACTGCGCTTATACCCTGGCATATATATGTCGCCCAGGCAACTCCTGCAACTCCCATCTTGAATGATGTGACAAAGAGTATATCCATGAAGATGTTTGCTGTTGAAGAGAAAGCGAGGAATATGAACGGGGTTCTGCTGTCTCCGAGAGCGGAGAAGATTCCTGTTGAAACATTATAGAGGAAGAGGAACGGAAGTCCGAGTGTGTAGATGTCGAGGTAGAGCGAACTGTCGGCGTATATATTCTCAGGTGTGTTGATGAGGCTCAGTAGTCCGTCCATGGACAGGAACCCTATGAGCATCAGAACGGCACAGCATACTGCCGTCGAGATGAGGGACGTTGTAATGGCGCTCTTCATGTTCCTGTAATCCTTTGCACCGAAGAGACGCGATGTGATTACACTGCACCCTATATTGCATCCGAATGCGAATGCGATGAAGATTAGAGTAATCTCATAGCTGTTACCTACAGCTGCGAGTGCGTCCTCCGAGATGAACTTGCCGGCAACGAAGCTGTCTGCAATGTTGTAGAGCTGCTGGAAGACAATCGAACCGAATAGGGGGAGACAAAAATCTACTAGGACCTTCCCCGGTTTTCCTACTGTTAAATCTCTGTTCATAGTTTTTCCGACGGGATAATATACCTTTTAAAATGTTTTGAAAATAGAGGAGGACCTTAATCCTCCCTGAATTCACTCTTCTGTGATATCGACACCGAAATACTTGATGGAAAGGGTTCTGAGCGTCCCGTCCTCCCTCAGCTCTTCAAGAGCCTTGTTTACAGCCTCCCTGAGGGATGCCGAATCGTCTCCCTTCCTCATCGGGATGGCGACACTTGTGGTGGTATAATCGATACATGCAATCTTGAACGGAGCATCCGGATGGATCTTCATGTAGTCGTAGTATGATACTTCGGCATTGAGGGTTGCATCGATTCTTCCCGTATTGAGCAGCTCCATTGTCTGTACGAAGTCATCGACTCCGGAGACTGTTGCTCCGTACTTTTCGGCTATCTCGGCATATGTACTCGATATTGTATTTGCTGTCTTTTTCCCCTTCAGGTCTTCCATTCTGGAGATAGACGTATTGTCACTTTTTGTAATAACCGCCGTTCTGTTGTAGGCGTATGGTGTTGAAAAGTCGTATTTGGCGGCTCTTTCCTCTGTAATGTCGACACCGTTGATCATGATGTCGTAGCGTCCTGCATCGAGTCCGGCAAGGAGTCCGTCCCACTCGCCCTCTGCAAATTGTGCCCTGACGCCGAGTTTCGAGGCGACTGCTTCTCCGATTTCCGTATCGAAACCGACAAGCCTGTCCGTCCCGTCATGATATGTCCAGGGTGCCCATGTTCCTTCCATGGCAATGGTGATGACACCGCTTTCCCTGATACGTTCGAGCTGGTCTCCTGATGAGACAGTTTCCTTTTTTCCGCCGGCGGCTATGGAGTTGGCCAGCAGAATCGCGATGAGTGAAATAGTAATAAATTTCTTCATCTCATTTCTCCTTATTCTATTTTTCCGGGTTCCATTCTTGAAATGAACTCCCTTGTTCTCTCTTCTTCCGGATGTTCGAAGAAGGCTTTTGTCTCACCCTCTTCGACTATCACACCGTTCTCCATGAAGATGGTGCGTGTTGCGACGCGGCGTGCGAATGCCATCTCATGGGTGACGACAATCATCGTCATGCCCTCGTCTGCAAGATTCTTCATCACGGAGAGAACCTCTCCGGTAAGCTCGGGGTCGAGAGCCGATGTGGGCTCGTCGAAGTATATGATATCAGGGTCGGTGGCAAGGGCGCGTGCAATTGCGACTCTCTGCATCTGGCCGCCGGAGAGAGAAGACGGGTAGTAGTCTCTTCTGTCACCCAGTCCCACCTTTTCAAGATACATCATGCTCTTCTCTTCGGCCTCTCTGCTATGCATCTTCCTTGCTGTCACAAGGCCCTCCATTACATTCTCGAGAGCTGTCTTGTTGCTGAAGAGATTGTAGCTCTGGAAGACGAAGCCTGTGTGCATTCTTATTTTCCTTATGTCTCTATGCGGGATGGAGGCCAGGTTGTACTCCCTGTCATTGAAGGTGAGTGTGCCTCCGTCTGCTTTCTCAAGGAAGTTGAGACACCTCAGGAGTGTAGTCTTACCGCTTCCCGACGGGCCGAGAACTGCTATGACATCCCCCTTATCAACAGAAAGTGAAATGCCGGACAATACCTTCAGGGAACCGAAGCTCTTTATAAGATCTTTTACACTCAGAATCATCACCAGCCCCTCTCTTTGAACTTCTTCTCTCCCCATGCCTGGACGCGTGTGAGGATTGTACACATCATCAGGTAGATGAGGCCTACTTCCATGTAGAGGATGAGTGGCTCATATGTCCTTGCCACTATACGCTGAGTAGACATGAACATCTCGGTGACGGTAATGTTCGCGGCAAGGGATGTATCTTTAAGCATACCTATCACCGAATTGAAGAGAGTCGGAAAGGCTACTCTGAATGCCTGGGGAAGAATTATCCTCCTCATTGTCTGGAGCCATGTCATCCCGACGCATTCCCCTGCCTCGAGCTGCCCTCTCGGAACTGCCTGGATAGCAGCCCTTATGGTTTCTGCAGAGTATGCCCCTTCGTTTATCGAGAAGACGATTACGGCTGCAGGAAACGGATCGATTAATATACCGAGAGACGGGAGACCGTAGAATATTACAAAGAGCTGAACAAGAAGAGGTGTACCCCTTATAACCCAGATGTAGAAGCGTGCGATACTCTTCAATACCGGGATCTTCGCTATCTGTATAAGTGCAACGACAGTTGCAATCATGAGGGCGAAGAAGAATGAGAGCAGGGTGAGGGGAATTGTAACTTCGAGACCCGGCTTCAATATCTTCCAGAAGGAATCGATGATGAGATTCCATATTCTACTGTCCACACTTCTCTCCTTATTTCTGACACGTCAAAATTAATCGTTTGGACTATGAAGTGTCAAGAATGATACACAGTCTGATGATGATGCCGGCTGTAATTCAGACCGGTTACGGGAAAATCCGCCTCTGCATTTCCTTTTTCGCCTTTATTTTCTTAGCGGCAGGTAAATCTATCTCTCTTTCCCTTCAGACTGCCGCATTTTGTTTCTCTACTGCATCGAGTTCATTCATCTTCAAAAAAACCATGCCGTGCTGACATGGTTTATGTATAACGTATATTGGAGGATTTAGGATTTTCAATCTTTGAAGTATATACGCCTGAAGTGCATTTCTGTTAGATGTTTTTATCCATCTCACGCTTTATCCAGGCCATCAGCAGATTAACCAGTCTTTTCTGCTGGTCCTCTGTGAGCTCTATGTCCTTTGGTACATGATACCACTTCTCGAGGCATCCCCTGCAGCAGACTGCACATGCATGCTGGGCGACGAAGACCGGGTGACCTCTCATAGGAGTCTGCTTCCCGTCATTCGGGATATGAGAGGGGGCGATGCGGAGGCGTATAAAGTCCCCGGCATGGCGCTCTATGGTCTCCAGCCCCTTTTCCCGTACATACTCCTTATCTCTTTCTGAAAGGTGAAAGCGCGAGCGGAACGGCGAAGAGGAGAGACGTCGGAATGCTTCGTCTATTGTCTGCATCATCTATACTCGACAATCTCGCTCAGAGTCTTTCTACTCTTTGTGTATTTTTCATCTTTTCCGTATCCTATAAGGAGTATGTTGACAGGAACATATTCTTCCGGGATTGATAGTCCTCTCGAGAGGATGTCACTCTTGAAGTTGCATACCCAGCAGCTTCCGAGCCCCAGGTCTGCAGCCTCCATCATCATGTGGTCGGTGATGATCGATGCATCGATGTCGATGATGTCCTTTCCGTCATACGGTCTTACCCATGAGCCGGCCTTCTTCATGGCAACTACAACAGCCATGGGAGCTCCGTATGTAGAAGCTGCCTTTTCAAGCTTCTCCAGCCCCTCAGGAGAAGAGATGACATAGAGTTTCTCCCCCTGACGGTTACAGCCCGTCGGAGCCAGTCTTCCGGCCTCGAGAATGAGGTCCACCTTCTCTTTCTCAACTTTTCTTTCCGAATAGGAACGGACCGAATGTCTTTCCTGTACAAGTGTGATAAAATCTTTCATAGCGGTATTATAACCCGGGAGAAACAATTATGGCTACAGTGTTGTTGACTGCTGCCTGAAATTCAAAGAAACAGGGCCGAAGCCTGAATTGAAGGTTTATCTGCCGGATAACCGTCCACGGAGGATTCTTTTCTGACAGAGAGACCGATTTACAGGATTTCCCTGAGATGATGCACCCCGGAGGGTGCATGTATCAGAAGGAGTTGTAGAGGTCTTCGTACTTCTTCGAGGATGCCTTCCATGACCAGTCTGCCTTGAGTGCTCTCTTCTGCATCTCGACCCAGAGCTTTCTCTTCTCGGTGTAGATGTAGTAGGCGTAGTTGATTCTTCCCAGGAATACATCTGGTGTGAAGTCATAGAACGGAAGTCCCGTTCCGGTGTTCTCGAACTCGTCGAATGGGGCGACTGTGTCTCTGAGACCGCCTGTCTCGTGTACGATGGGGATGGCTCCGTACTTGAGGGAGATAAGCTGTGTCAGTCCGCAGGGCTCGAATGCAGACGGCACGAGGAATGCGTCGGCGGCGCTGTATATTCTTCTCGAAAGGGCATCCGAGAATTCGATTCTTGCTCTGACCTTATCCGGGTACTTCGATTCGTAGTAGCGGAACATATTTTCGTAGTAGCTGTCACCCGTTCCGAGTACGACGAAGTTGATGTTCTTGTCCATTATGCGGTCCATGACTGAATCGATGAGCGACATTCCCTTCTGGTCGGTGAGACGGCTTACGACTGCAACCATGAATGCATCCCTGTCTTCCTTCAGTCCCAGTTCCTTCTGGAGGGAGAGCTTGTTCTTCTCCCGCGCGGAGAGGAAAGCACGGGGAGTGTAGTTGTTCTCGATTTTCCTGTCCGTTGCAGGATCCCATACAGCGTAGTCGATACCGTTGACTATACCCATGAGGCGGTTACTTCTCCATGCCAGGATATCTTCCAGTCCGTCACCGAACTCGTGAGTCTGTATCTCACGCGCATATGACTCGGAGACAGTTGTAATCCAGTCGCTGAATACAAGGCCTCCCCTCAGCATCGAGGCATTCCACTCGTCTTTCTCGACAGACGTATCCTGATAGGGCGAGACAAGGAGTCCCGGCTCGAAGAGGGAGTCTGGGAGGGCGCTCACCCACCTCAGGTGCCCCACATTCCAGGAACCCTGGAATCTGAGGTTGTGTATTGTCATTATCGTTCTTATTCCCTGGAAGAACGGGTCTCCCTGGAATATTGTATTGAGATAGACGGGTACAAGTGATACCTGCCAGTCATGGCAGTGTATGATATCGGGCCGGAAACCGATGAGCGGAAGGGCGGAAAGTACCGCCTTTGAAAAGTATGCAAAGCGCTCGAGGTCCGAGAAGAGGTCATAGTAGGGCTTGTCTCCAGAGAAATATTGTCTGTTGTCGACAAAATAGTATGTAATACCGTTCTCTACGAGGCTGTTGATTCCGACATATATCCTGTTATCCATCTGGAAATAGACGACATTTTTCAGTCTGGACTTGTATTCATCCTTCATGAATTCGTACTGTGGTAATATGACTCTCACATCATATTTCTTTCTGTCGAATGTTCCGGGAAGACTTCCCACTACGTCCGCCAGTCCTCCTGTTTTACAGAAGGGGACGCACTCTGATGCTGCAAATAGAATATTCTTCATGGCTTTCTCCTCTTTTATTCTACACCGATTATAAAACGCCGCCATATGAAGTTTCTCGTTTCAATTTGGATTAAGACGTATTCAGAGATTCCTCTCCCTCCAGCCCGAGGGTGTCAGAACCATCTTTTTATCAAATCCGAGAGAGAGGAGAATGCTCCGGGCCTTGTCGAAGCCGTAGTCGAGGGCATCCACCGAGTGGGCATCACTGTTGAGGATGATTTTTGCATTCCTCTTTTTCATGTGTTCGAGAAGGAAAAGGGCCGGATAGGGGAGAGTTCTCCAGCCCCGGCTCATTGCACCCGTGTTGACTTCGATGATCTTCCCGGTGTCGATGATTCTGTCCAGGTACTTGAGTGTAAGACTCCTGTAGCTCCTGTCCGATTCGTCGAAGAGATTCTCCTTTTCATTGAACTTCGTGTAGAGGTCGTAGTGCCCTATGATATCGAAGGAAGATTCCTCTGCAAAGGAAGCAAGCTCCGAGAGATAATTCTCAATCAATGCAGGCTTGTCGCCGTTGAATGCTCTTGATGCCTCCTTCCACTCTTCGGGAGTATTGTCGACAGAGAAGAATCCCCCCGGAGTTCTGAAGAGATGAACAGACCCTATCGTATAGTCGAGCCTCGGGTCGATAATGGGTCTCTTCTCTCCTTCCGTCCTGCTCTCGAGTTCAAGTCCGAGAAAGACATCTATTCTTCCTCTGTACTCGTCTTTGAGTGAGAGCACGGTATTGTAGTAGTCCTCCAGTCTCTCTTTTTTGATGCCGCATGTATCAAAGGGGTAGCCTGTATATGCGTGGCTCGATATGCCGATGGAGGTAAATCCCAGATTGATGGCACCTTCAATCATTTCCCTTATGGTGTTCTTTCCATCGCAGAACGTATTGTGCGTATGCAGTGAAGATAAAAAAGCCATATTCATTCACCTTCCTTATATTGTACTTTCCTTATAGCATAGAGTCCTAGCGCGTCTGCAGGAAGCCACCCTGTGACAATTGACCACCATACGGCCTTCTCCCCGAAAAAAGGGGCAAGCGTGTATGAAAGCAGTACCCTTGTTCCGAGTGATATGACAGTCAGAATAATACTCCACTCAGGTCTTCTGATTCCCCTGCAGTAGCCGTAGAGGAGAAAGAGTATTCCAATCCCGATGTAGAAGCTTCCCTCTGTATGGAGGTATCCGACTCCGATTCTTATAACATCTGTTTCATCGGCTGCAACGAAGAAACCCATTAGAGAGGATGAGAAGATGAAAATTAGAATGGAGACAAGAACGGAGAATGTACCTATGATGAATGCTCCTTTCGTTCCCTTCTTTATCCTTTCATTTTTCCCGGCACCCAGATTCTGGCTGATGAAGATGGAGTAGGCGGAGCCGAACTCATGAGAGGGCGTATAGGCGAGGGATGCGATTTTGACAGCTGCCGCATAGGCTGCCATCACGGTGGCCCCGAATGAGTTTATGAGTCCCTGGACCATGAGAATGCCGAAGTTCATAATCGACTGCCGGGCGGATGTGAGAAAAGAGTATTTGAAGATTCCGGCTATCCTTCACCTCTCTAGTTTTCTCTCATCCTTCCCGGGAATCAGATTCTTCTCGGTAAGAAGGAGATAGACTGTGAGCCCGGCTCCCGAAACGACCTGGGAAATCACAGTAGCCTCCGCAGCCCCCTTTACTCCGCGTTCAAGCGATATGATGAAAACAAGATTCAGTGCTATATTCAACAATGCCGGAAAGATTAGAAAGTATAATGGAGCGCTGCTCTTGCCACGGCTCCGGAGAATGTATGAGGAGTAGTTGTACAGGAAGACGAAGAAGATACCGAGGAATATGATGCTGATGTATTCTCTCTCCTCTTCGAAGAGCTCCTAAGGAGTCTGTAGAAGAGTCAGAATAGCGTCGGTGAAGATAGAGCAGAGAACCGTCAGAAGAAGAGCCAGCATGGAAAAGAGTATACTGATGTTGTATATGTCCTTCCTCATCTTCGAAATCTCACCCTTTCCCCAGGAGTATGAGAAGAGTGCTCCCGCCCTCCATGCTCAGGCCGATGAGAAGTGAGTTGATGAAGTTCATCAGGGTATATGCACTTCCGACGGATGCCAGCGCATCAGTGCCGAGAAATCTCCCGACGATGAGTGTGTCCGCCAGGTTGTATGCCTGCTGGAAGATGTTTCTCAGAATTATAGGAAGGGAGAAGAACACCATCGATGAGACGACACCGCCTTCGGTGAGATTGATTTCCATATGCATAGCCTCACTATACCTCTTTGAGAAGAAAGAATTAAGACTCTTTGTTCATGGATAGGAGAATCCTCACAACTGTACATAACTATATGTACTCCAAACCATTGTTTTGTGTTATCATATTGTAGATGGAGGCACAGGATGAAAAAGATAGAACCCGGCAACAGCTCTTTCGGGAAGCTTATCACAGAAGATAATATCTATGTTGATAAAACCAGATACCTGTACAATCTTCTCACGAGCGGGAAGACATTCTTCTTTCTCTCCCGTCCCCGCCGTTTCGGCAAGTCCATCACAATCAGCACTCTCGAACAGA
>CAVJJV010000181.1:0-2941 GCA_963650055.1 Comamonas kerstersii
AGAGTACGACGACAGGCACCTTCAATTCACGCGCAAGCTGCTTGAGCGAGAGTGAGATCTGGGAAACCTGTTCGAACTTCTTTGCATTCATAAGGTATGAGGGAGCGCTTATGAGTCCTATGTAGTCTATGACTATACAGTCTATATCCTTCTCCTTCTTGAGTACCCTGGCCTTCGTCCTGAGCTCTGTGAGACTTATGTTCGGGACATCCACTATATACATGTTCTCTCTCACGTCATACATGCGCTGCAGGGATTCCTTCACCCTCTCGAATTCATCGGAGAAAAAGTTCGTCTTGATGATTTTCGAAAGCTCGACTTTTGTGTCGATAGCGAAGAGACGGCGTGCTATAGAAGTCGAAGGCATTTCGAGGGAAAAGAAGGCAACCTTCTTTCCGTCATTAATCATGTTGTACATCATGGAGAGTGCAAATGCAGTCTTTCCAATACTGGGCCTTGCGGCTATGATGATGTACTCTTCCTTAGCAAATCCTCCGTTGGTGTATCTGTCGAGAACCTCGAACCCTGTCTCGACTCTGTCCTTCTCTCCCTTATGCTCCATCTTGTCCACAATCTCCTTGAATGTGGATACCATGACGTTGCCGAGTGAATACTCGCTTGCATTCTGAGTGTAGGATGAGAGGATGGTGTCGTTGAGGAGCTTCGAGCCTTCCTCGAGCTTTTCCTTGATATCACAGGCGGGATCGAATACAGATTCCTGCAGGCTGTTGGAGACAGTAAATAGAAGTCTCCTCTGGGAGGCTTCCTTTACTATCTCACAGTATTCCCTGATGTTTGCAGATATGAACGGAAGTGATGTGAGTGACGAGATGTACCCCGCACCTCCGCACTTCTCCGTCAGGTTATGCTGTTTGAGGTAGTTGAGGAGTATGACCCCGTCGAACCGGGGTTTACCCTCCGTGTTTACAAGAGCACTCAGTGCCCTGTAAATCTCCCTGTTGGTGGGAGAATAGAAATCAGAGTCCTTGACAAGGGGTTCCACCGTGTCCCAGGACTCTGAATTAAGCAGTAGGGCCCCGAGGATCAGCTTCTCCGCATTGTCATCATGTGGCAGTGAACGGATTGATAAAGCTGTATTATCCTGAGTGCGGGCCATAGTTTAATCAACCTTCAACGTTCTCGGCGGGAGCTTCTTCAGCCTTAGCCTCTTCCTCTGCAGCCTTGAGAGCAGCTTCAGCCTCAGCCTTGGCCTTTCTCTCAGCTTCAAGCGCCTCTGCCTCAGCCTTCTTTTTCTCGGCCTTGACCTCAGCCTCTGACTTGACGATGAGGCTGATGACTGACTTGTCGTTCTCGTAGAGGTGTGCTGTGATAGGATATGTTCCTGTCATCTTGATAGCGTGTGTCGGAACATCAAGCTTCTTCTTCTCTACTTCGAAGCCTTCCTTCTGAAGTGCTTCCTGGACCATGAGGGATGTAACGGATCCGAAGAGCTTTCCGGACTCACCTGCAGGCACAACGATTGTAAGTGTAACCTGGTCGAGTCTTTCCTTGAGAGACTTGCTTGCCTCCCTCTTCTCTGCCTTTCTCTTCTCGATCTGCTCTGCTCTTGCCTTGAAGACAGCAGCATTAGCCTTGTTGTAGATGACTGCTGCGCCTGTAGGGAGCAGGTAGTTTCTGGCATAACCGTCCTTTACTGTTACGACGTCGCCTTCTTCGCCGACATGGATGACATCCTGATTAAGAATAATCTTCATTCTCATTTCCTTTTCTTCAAATTGAAGAAGTTCTCCAGTATCCCCAGTACGGGAACACCGATAAGAACAATTAAATTCACCCCCGGAATCAACAGACCAACAAGAACCAGGATAAAGAAGAGTGTCTGACTTCTGAATCCTGCATTAGCTCCCTTCAACCATGAAAAGAGTACACTGAAACCCTGTACTCCATAGATGATGAAGAGAGCAGCCGTCACGCTCATACTTAGTATGAAGACTACAGTCGGTACAGATACAAGGCGGGAGACAAGACAGACTACAAGAAGTATTATCAGGAGCCATACAAGACTCTGGGAATACTCCAAAGAAATCAACTTCTCATCCCAGTCACCTTCTCTTGAATGCAGCGCACTTTCATAAATGAAAAGCGTCACACAGACCGCACCGGTCACAAGGGGAAACATAATCACGGCAGCAAGTGTCATGATGATGAGGAACACGAATTCCACATCAACCGACAGTGACAGCGATGAGAACATCTCCTCGAGGACAGGCACGAACGCATCTCTATATCCGTAATA
Organism: Comamonas kerstersii; assembly: GCA_963650055.1. Taxonomy (GTDB): domain Bacteria; phylum Spirochaetota; class Spirochaetia; order Sphaerochaetales; family Sphaerochaetaceae; genus Ornithospirochaeta. The sequence continues at coordinate 2,258 of CAVJJV010000181.1, forward strand.
TACAGAGGTAAAGAGCGCCCTATCCGCCGAGAGGACGACAGCACAGAAAAGCACTATGAAGAGAGACGGAAGGACTGACAACACCAGCCTCAGATCCACTCTCCTGCCCTTTGTACTTGTCCATATCATTCCAGCCGCTAACAGCGACAGGGGTATATACAGATTCATAAGCACCATGAAGAGGTAATATGCACTTCCCTTCAATATATAAAAAGAATGTGCGATAAGGAGAGAGATGAGTACGAGAAGCGTAATCACCGTCTCCCTCTTCGTGTGCTTCGACGAAAACGAGAGAAGAGGAAGAGCTATGAAGAGCGAGAAGAAATTCGACAGGCCCATCAAGGAGGATATCACAAGAGTGATGATGAAATCCCTTACAGGGAAACCCTCTCCCTTTTCTCTTTCCTCTTCCATCATACTCACTTCTTCTCGAACGGGAGATAAGCGAGAGTTCTCGCTCTCTTGATTTCCCTGTTGAGAGCTCTCTGGTGCTTAGCACATGTTCCTGTGATACGTGCAGGAAGAATCTTTCCTCTCTCTGTAATGTATCTCTTCAGTGCTTCGGGGTTCTTGTAGTCTGCCTTGGGTGCTCCCTGACAGAACTTACAGACCTTCTTCTTGAAGCCGGCCTTTCTTCCGCCGAGCTTGCGGTCCTTGTTGAAACCACCCTTATCCATTTCTGCA
>CAVJJV010000182.1:0-5268 GCA_963650055.1 Comamonas kerstersii
AGAGTTAAAGAGCCTTTGTAGTTTTAAGCACAGAAATTAATGTCGTTTACTATATAAATGCAGAATATCGACTTCTCAAATCAGTGACAGATAATGTAATCATGATTGAACGAGTATTGGAAGATGAGATAAAGGCCAGATTCTTCAAGGGAAAGGCCGTCATTATTTACGGCGCACGCCAGACGGGAAAGACAACCCTGGTAAAAGAACTCATACAAAGAGAAGGTCTGAATCCGGTATATATCACAGGTGATGACGATGAAGACAAAGCCATCTTCGAGAAGGTGACCCTCTCACGGTGGACACAGATTCTCGGAAGCCGCAGCTGCGTATTCATCGACGAAGGACAGAAGATAGAAAACCTCTCGAGAAGCGTGAAACTCCTCCTGGACAACCGCAGTGATGTTCTTGTCATCATCACCGGCTCTTCATCATTCAAACTCAAATCTCTTTCAGAGGAACCACTCACAGGAAGAAAATATGAGTACAGACTCTTTCCTTTCTCCTATAAAGAACTCAGAGATCATTACGGATACCTTGAGGAGAAGAAAAATCTTGAACTTAGACTAATCTACGGCAGCTATCCTGAAGTCGTCACGCACCCGGATGATATGAAAGAACTCCTTATTCTTATAAGTGAGAGCTATCTATATAGAGATTTATTCCAATATGAGGGAATAAGGAAGCCGCAGGTGCTATCAAAGCTCTTGAAGGCACTGGCATATCAAGTGGGTAGTGAAGTATCTGTAAATGAACTCTCTCTCCTTCTGGGAGTATCGCGAACGCTGGTGGAAGCATATATCAATCTTCTCGTCGAGGCATATATCATATTTCCGCTTCCATCATATTCAACCAACCAGCATAACGAGCTGAAGAAGTCATGTAAATACTACTTCTGGGATAACGGTATCAGAAATTCAATACTCAGGAATTTCACACCATTTCCACAGCGTAATGACAGAGGAGTTCTATTTGAAAACTATATGGTGAGCGAAAGAATAAAAAGGAATATCTATTCCCATTCTACTGCGTCTTCATATTTCTGGCGAACTACCGACGGTATGGAAGTGGACTATGTGGAGACTGACGGGGAAAAGATTTCCGCATTTGGCTTCAAACTCAACCCTGATAAAAAGAGCAGGGTGACAAAAGCATTCTCCAATAGATATCCCCACTCCGAACTTGAAACAATCAGCGCCGGGAACTATGACACATTCCTGAACTGACTACTCATTCAAGAGAGGAGAGAGAAAGCCGTACTGTCTCCCTCCCACCTTTCATCTTCAGATAAGCCCGACAACGATGATTGCTATTACGATCAACGGCAGTATGTAGCTGAGATAGAATCTCAATGCCTTATTCGCTCCGTTGTACTTCATACCCTTTCCGACGTTGGCCTCACTGATGAAGTTTGAGTACCCCCAGCCTGACTCACGTGTACAGAAGAGACACATGACAAGGCTTCCGAGAGGAAGAAGGAGATTACTCACCAGGAAATCCCAGCTGTCCAGGAATCCCCTCTGTCCTATTACCGTAATACCCTTGAAGAAGTTGTACTCGAATGCAACGGGAAGAGAGAGAAGGGTGAGCCCGATTGCATTGATGATAATGCTCTTCTTTCTCGAAAAACCGAAGGTATCCATGAAGGATGCAATTATATTCTCCATGACGGCGAGAACCGTACTGAGCGCCGCGAACGACATGAAGACGAAGAAGAGCATTCCCCATATCCTGCCGCCTGCCATGTTGATGAATACGTTGGGAAGGGTGATGAATATGAGGGACGGGCCGGCATCGGGAGTTATGTTGTAGCTGTAGCATGCAGGGAAGATGATGAGCCCGGAGCAGAATGCGACGAAGGTATCGAGACCGCATATACGCACGGACTCGCTCAGGAGTGTGTTGTCGCTGCTCATGTAGGTTCCGAAGATCTCCATTGCACAAATACCGAGAGAAAGCGTGAAGAACGCCTGGTTCATTGCAGCGACTATTGTGTCCGCGAGTCCCTTCTCTCCTATTGCATCAAGAGACGGAACAAGATAGAACTTCAGTCCCTCTCCGGCTCCCGGGAGCGTGAAGGAGTGGATTACAAGTATGATTATAAGACCGAAGAGACCGAGCATCATGGCCTTGGAGACCTTCTCGACACCCTTCTCGAGTCCCCTGGCACATACCGTGATGCCGATGGCGACTGCAATAAGCATGAAGATGATACTCTCGGAGGGAGATGCAAGCATATTGCTGAAGACAGCGGAGACATCTGTTTCCTTACTGAACTGACCGGCCGCGAACTTATATGTATAGTCGAGCATCCACCCTGTGACGGAATGGTAGAACATCAGAAGGAGGTAGCAGCCTGCAATCGAGAAATAACCCGCGATGTGCCACTTCGTTCCCTTCTTCTCGAGAGTTCTGAATCCGTTTACCGTACTCTTGCGGCTTCCCCTTCCGATGCCGATTTCCATCGTCAGGACGGGAACTCCCATGATGACAAGGAAGACAAGATATATGAGAACGAAGATTCCGCCTCCGTACTGACCCACAAGCCATGGGAACTTCCATACATTTCCTATTCCAATAGCGCATCCTGCACTAACAAGCAGAAATCCGAGTCTGCTCTTGAAGCTTTCCCTATTCTCCATCACTTTCCTCACTCTGTGCCCAGTATTGTAATAATACCGCCACTGCTGATGCTACATTAATTGAGCCTTTTACTCCATACTGTTTGATTGATACACGCCCCAGGCTTCTGTCCGCAGCAAGAAGGGCTCCCGGTGATACTCCCTCCTCCTCACTACCTATTATGCATACTGCATCCTTCGGAAACTTGAATGATGTAATGTTCTCCCCTCCCGTCTCGAGTGCAAACACCGGCTTTTCGATATCCTCAAGCTCCCTGAAGGCCCAGTCAACTCCGTCGACAGTATTGCGGCTTGTACGCCTTGCCCTCTCGTGGAGAGGGGAAGCGGAACCGGGAGAGAGATAAATCCCCTTCACCCCGAAGGCCTCGGAAGAACGGAATATGGACCCCACGTTATACGGGGAGCGGAGATGGTCGAGGTAGAGGTAATGGTTGAAGAGCTTCCTCTCCCCCCATGCTGTCTCCCCCTCCGGCGTCACAGTGTCCCAGTCGGCAACACTCTCCCCCAGGATATTAAGTGTCCTGTAGTATATATCGAGGTAGTCCTCCTTAGCGCCGCGGGAATAGAAGTAGGCTATGTCCTCTTTGTCCTTATTGGATAAAAGCTCTTCTTTGAGGAGTGTATCGAGGGCATCCTTTACATAACCCGGATCAAGCGGGGTTCTTGCAGCGAGGAAGAAGATCTCCCCGAGTTTTCGGACTCTCACCCTCTCCTTAAGCGTCAATATCTTCTTTATCGTTATCACAATCATCTCCCGGAACAACAAGAAGAACAAACTCCCCCTTGACGGCGGTGCGCGAGCGGTAGAGAGCGAGAATCTCCTCCGGAGTTCCTACATTTATCTCCTCATGGGCCTTCGAAAGCTCCCGTCCGACGACAAGACGCTTCACTTCAGGAAAGGAGGCTATCTCCTCCATTGTCTTCACGACCCTGAAGGGAGACTCGTAGACAACAAAGGTATTCCCCGCCTTCACGAGTTCCTCGAGTCTCTTGAGCCTCCGGCCCTTCTTCGGGGAGAGGAAGCCCTCGAATGTGAAGGCCTTCCCGATTCTCCCGCAGGCGGAGATGAGACATACGAAGGCACTCGGCCCGGGGATGGGGACGATTCTGTGCCCGCTCTCGCTTCTCACCCTCTCGCAGAGTCTGCTTCCGGGGTCGGAAATACCGGGAGTCCCGGCATCTGAGCAGTATGCGATATCGTGTCCTTCGTCAAGGAGAGCGATAATCCCCTTACCCGACTCCTCCTCGTTGTACGAGTGACATGCAATCAGTCTCTTATGTATGTCGTATCTCGAGAGAAGATTCTGCGTATGCCTTGTATCCTCACAGGCTATTATATCTACACTCCTGAGAACATTGAGAGCCCTCAGTGTTATATCCTCCAGATTTCCTATCGGTGTCGCCACCATGTATAAAGTACTCATAGCTTCAGTCTATTCCTTTTCCATATCTTGTTTAAGCCGCTCTTCGTATTTACGGTAGATTCCCCTGAACTGGTCATATGTCATCCCGAGGAGCCCGGATGCCCTCTTCTGGCTTCCCCCGCCGGCAGTAAGAGCCCTCCTGACAAAGGAGAGATCAAGGTCCTCTCTTGCCTTTCTGTATTCATCGAGTGTATAGGATGAAAAATCATCTTCCCTCTCTTTTTCAACTTCATATGGATTTCTGAAGGGGTCGAATACGATATTATCAATGAGTTCACCCCGGCTTTTGTAGACAGCCCTCTCGATTGTATTCTTCAACTCTCTTATATTACCCGGCCATGAGTATGAGAGTAGCTCCTTCTTCACCCTCTCTGTAAACCTGGGAGAGTAGTCACGGCTGCACTCATTGGCCATACGGAGAGCAAAGTAGTCGGCAAGGAGTAGGATATCGCCGCCGCGCGCTCTCAGGGGAGGGACGAAGATGACATCGAAGGAGAGCCTGTCAAGAAGGTCCTCCTTGAATCTGCCCTCCCTGCTCATTCTCTTGAGGTCGGCATTGGTTGCCCCTATGATTCTTACGTTCACACTCCGTGTCTCGGAGGACCCGAGACGCTCGAATGTACCGTACTCGACAACTCTCAGGAGCTTCTCCTGCACCGAGAGCGGCAGGAGGGCGATTTCATCGAGAAACAGTGTTCCCCCGTCAGCCTCTTCGAATCTGCCCTTCCGGGCCTGGTATGCCCCTGTGAAGGCACCCTTTTCAAAGCCGAAGAGTTCGGACTCTATCAGGCTCTGTGGAAGAGATGCGGAGTTCACAGTGACAAGAGGCTTATCCCACCGGGAGGACATGTAGTGAACACGCCTTGCGGCCATCTCCTTACCCGTCCCCCTCTCCCCGAGGAAGAGAACGGGCCTCTCGACAGTAGCGCAGAGCGCTATCTGGGACAGCATGTCAAGATAGGCTTCGCTTTCACCTATAGGTTCATTTACAGCATTCATAGGTAAATAATACACATAAAGGTGAAAAATACCAATATTATTTATCCAAGAGATTCACACAGATTAAACTAAAAGATGATAAAGAAAGAAATTAGATAAAACTGGCACGGATTTTGTTTAATAACAGGCATAGGAGATACAAAATGGGTATTTTTACAAGATTCAAGGATATCGTAAATTCGAACATCAATTCACTTCTCGAC
>CAVJJV010000183.1:0-2839 GCA_963650055.1 Comamonas kerstersii
GTCATAAAGGGAACCATGACGGAATTCACCGTCTCCGGGGCTGAAAAACTCGACCCGGAGAAGGGGTATCTCTTCATTTCAAACCACAGGGACATAATACTTGACTGTATGCTTCTCGATTATGCCCTGCTTGAGGCGGGAAAGCCACTATGCGAGATGGCTGTCGGCGACAATCTCATGGCGAACCAGTTCGTCGAGGATCTCTTCAGAGTCAACGGCGGTATCATAGTCAAAAGAAATCTCCCGATGAGGGAGAAGTTTCTCGCTTCCCTCAAGCTCTCACAGTATTTCGTCGGAACTGTTACCGAACTCGGTAAGTCCATATGGGTTGCACAGAAGAGCGGAAGAAGCAAGGACGGCATAGATACGACACACCCCGTCATAATCAAGATGCTCTATCTTTCGCAGCGTGAGAGCGGCATCTCCTTCTCCGAACTCATAAGGAAATGCAATATAGTTCCCGTCGCCATCAGCTACCAGTTCGATCCGAACGACATAAACAAGGGTAGAGAGGAGATACAGAAGGGACAGAACGAAGGTAAATACGAGAAGAAGAAATATGAGGATATAATCAGTATGGTGAAGGGCCTGAGGTGCCAGAAGGGAAAGGTCCACATTTCAATCGGAGACCCGATCGAGAAGGAGTGCACTACCCCTGAGGAGGTTGCCAGGGAGATAGACAGACAGATACACCTCTCATACAAACTCTTCGACACCAATTATATTGCGTACGACTATCTCGAGAATACAGATACCTTCAGGGAGAACTACAACCCTCTTGCAAAGGAGAAGTTCCTCGAAAGATTCAACCACCTCTCGAATGACCTCAGGACGTTTGTCCTGAACACATATGCCAATCCCGTGAGGATGATGCTTGAGGAAAGGGAAAGTGAAGAATAAGCTTCTGTTCATCCTCATGCTGGTCATGCTCTTCGTCTCGTGCTCCGGAGAGGAGTTCACTCTCTCTTCGACCACTCTCACAAGAGATATAACGATAGGGAATGATGCGAGAAGAGAGGAGGCGGTGCTCCGCTTATCAATCTCGTCTCAATCCGGTTCAGATGATACCTATACGTTCCTTCTCGTCTCCCCGTCGGGCACACTGAGATGGGAGGGTGGGCTTGAAAAGAGCGGGGACTGCTACACTTCGCCTTCTCTCGGTATCACGCCGTCCGCATCCTTCGAGGAGGGTGAATATTCCCTCATAGTCTATGCCGGCAGCGGAGAGACTGTGACCACCCCCGTTGTAATGGCACGGGAGGAGGGAGACTACTCATTCGGGAATATAAAGAAGCATGAGGGTGCGGAGATTACAATGTATGACAGTCAGGGCTCTGTCGTGGAGGATGAGAACAACGCTGTCTCTGCAGACATAAAATACCGTGACAGATACTCGAACAATATCAGTATCCATCTCGAATTCGGTACTTAAGTTCGGCCGACCATCTTCATCAGGTTTTCCTTTGTGAGTTTCACAAGGAATGTGCGGCCGTGCGGACAGCAGGGTTCATCCATGGCGAAGACCTTCCTGAGGATTTCCATGGCGCTGTATTTATCTACTTCGTCGCCCATCTTGACTGCGGCTCTGCATGCCATGGTTGCAAAGAGTTCCTCTTCAAGCTGATGCTCGTCAGACTTTGCAGAGACAACGAAATCTATGATCTTGTCTTCTATCCCCCTGCATATGGCGGGAACGGCATCTATCTCCCAGTTTCCCTTCGAGATGCGGGAGAGCATTATGCCGAGCTTTGTATAGATCCAGGAGTATTTCTCGAGGTACTCATCCGTTATATCATCAACTTCAATCTTTATCGGAACAAGGAGCTTCTGTACAGTCTTCTGGGAGACTATCTCGTCGTAGAGAATCCTCTCGTGTGCAGCATGCTGGTCCACGAGGTATAATTCGTTCTTCCTCTCACAGATGAGAAAGAGTTTGAATGCCTGGCCGATGTATTTAATCTCTTCTTCAGCCTTCTCTTCCTTATCCTGCTTCTCTCTGAGTTCATTTTCCCTGACTCTCTTCAATTCCCTTGCTTTCTCGAGCCAATCTCTGTCGCGGGGAGTGTATGGAACTATTCTGTCTGATAGTACAGTATTCTCTTTATTCTCTTTCTCCCCGCTCTTTCTGTACTCTGTTTCTGCTTTCGGTGCAGGGTGGAATTCCTCCTTCCGGAAAAGAGGTTTCTTCTCCGCCTCTCCGAAGAGGTAGACCTCCTCGTTTTTTATCTCGGGAATCTTGCGCTTTATGCCGTTCTTCAGCATCGAGGAGACTGTATGGTGGACCTCCGCGATGTTTCTTATCTTGACTTCCTTTTTCGCCGGGTGGATATTGAAGTCAACATTCTCGGCCCTGTCGTCGATGAAGACGGAGGCGTAGGGGTAGCTGCCTCCCGGGAGAAGCTCTCCGTATCCGTAGACGACAGCCTGGACAATCGAGTATTCATCAACGGGCCTTCCGTTGACGTAGACTCTTATCTCCTTCCTGTCGGAGCGTCTGAATACTTCCGATGCGGCAATGATTCTTACTGTGTAGTCTTCATGTTTCTCTTCAAGGTAATAGACGTCGGCCCCTGTTATAGAGGAGTCCCTGTAGAGCATCATGACCCTGTCCTTGAGACTCTGGTTCTTCGGCCACCTGAGCTTCAGGGCACCGTCGACGGTAAGTGTGAAGCCGATTGACGGGAAGGCGAGAGCCTTCGAAATAAGGAGGCTGCGGCAGAGTGCGGACTCCGTGCTGCTCCGTTTGAGAAAACTTCTCCGTGCCGGAATATCGTAGAAGAGATTCTCGCTTGTGACCTCGGTGCCTTTCTCCGGGCCCGACGAGAGGACGGGTAAGCGC
>CAVJJV010000183.1:2849-7356 GCA_963650055.1 Comamonas kerstersii
GGTCAGTTTCGATACAGCAGCTATGGAGTAGAGCGCCTCTCCGCGGAAGCCGAGTGTGTTTATATTGTAGAGGTCGTCCTCTACCTTTATCTTGCTTGTAGCGTGGGGTGATGCGATAACCGATATATCTTCACGGCTTATGCCCGATCCCGAATCCTTTACGGTTATTCTGTCTATTCCGCCGCCTTCCACTATGACGGAAATCTCGTCCGTGTGTGCATCGATAGCATTGTCCAGGAGCTCTCTCAATACCGCCTGAGGTCTGTCGATGACTTCTCCCGCTGCTATGCGGGAGGAGAGTCTCGGGGAGAGCAGGTTTATCGATCCCATCAGTTGCCCTGGGTATCAAGGATTTTCTGTGTCACCGTCATTGCGCCGTTATTTGTAACAACGGGGGATGATGGTACATCACTGAGGGTATTATCAGTTGTAGTGAAGAGCGGGGCGGCGGGAATCTCGGTAAGTGTTACGTCCGTCGAAATCACAACGGGGCTTTCCGGGATATCTACCAGCTCGGCAGACTGGAGAGAGAACTTCGGAACAGGGCTTATGAGAGCTCTGACAGTCTCTCTGAAGAGAGGAGCATTCGGAACTGTAACCGTCTCCTCTATAACGGTTTCCTGTCTTTCTCCGTGCATGTAGTCATAGCCGTGCTCCGGCTCAACCGTAACAGTCTTTCCCCTGAGTGCATCGTATGCATTGTATGAAAGGGAGGTCGTGTTGTATGTGAATTCCTCGTCTTCAGTCGAGATTACATATATGCTTCCCGTATTGTCGAGTGTGGTCTCTATGACGGATACCGGAGTGTAGAGTGCAATCTCTGTACTCTCCGATGCCTCCAGGGTAAGTTTACCGTAAACGAGGTAGATGATGGTCTTCTTTCCGTCATCAAAGAGGGAAACAAGCGAGTGGCTGCCGATTGTAAGCTTCAGTTTTTCTCCCGTTACACCCACCGTTTCTCCGCCTGTTGTAAGGGCGCTGCCTTTTTCATCTATCACCACATCTGCTTTTCTGTTGATTTTTCCATCTGCTCCGATAAGGGTGTAGACACCGCTTACGGTGAATGATGATGCAAAGACTGTTGATACGGCTGATAAAATTAAGACAAGTAAGGCTGCTGTTTTCTTCATTTGATAGTCCTCAGTTCTGAATATTAACACAGAGAATTCATTCCTTCCATAGTCTATTTCTTCAGGTCGGAAAAATCATGTGCATTGTATATGTGTTCTCTTGTCAGTCTGTCTATATGACAGAGCTGGGAGACAATCGGCTTGAGACTGGATCTTATGTTCGTCTGGTCATACGGACAGACAGGCTTCACTACCGGGATGTCGTACACGGAGGCTATCCGTCTTGTGACATTCTCCTTCGTCTCGATGAGCGGTCTGATTATCTCGGTCTTTCCGTTGAAGAATTCCGTCTTCGGCTTCATAGTGGAGAAATCCGCCCTGAAGCACAGGTTCATGAGTGTGGTCTCGACGAGGTCGTCCAGATGGTGGCCCAGGGCGATTCTCCGTATGTTGTGTTCCTCCGCCCATGAAAAGAGAATTCTGCGCCTGTTACGGGAGCATAGATAGCAGTTGAAGTCGTCCCGGAAGGATTCGGGATACTGTCTCTCTCTGAGAATCGCAAGCGGAATTCCGAGAGCGTCGAAGTACTCTCTTATCCTCTCCAGGTGCTCTACGTCCACCGGATGCTCGATCCAGTCTATCATGACGCCCCTGACGGAGTAGGTGTCTTTTATCCACCTGCGTCTGAGGGAGAGGGCAAGAGCAAGGGCCAGAGAGTCCTTACCTCCCGATGCACCGAGGATGATCTCCTCGTTGTTCTCTATCATCGAGTATTCGTTTATCGTCTTTCCCACACCCTTTATGAAGCGCATCATCCACGGTGGTATATCTCCCTCGAGGAGGGTGCAGTAACTTGTCTTCTCTTCATTCATTTTCATATCTCTCCAGTATCCGGGCCGCCTTCTCCTCATCTACATATTCCGGTAGATAGAGTGCGGTCTTTCTCAGTTTCTTCTGGAAGAGGTTCGAAACCTCTCCCGTGAAGACGATGTCGTCATCCCTTATCTCTCTGAGCACTCCGTCCCGGCCTACAACAGGGATACGGCTTTCGAAGTTGATGGGCTCCGGGATGTCGATGATGACCTCCCACTCTCTGAGTGCCGGGTAGTCTTCACGGAGGGAGAGAAAGAGTTCTCTCTCCATTTTTTCGCGGCTCTCCATCTCCTTTACTTCTCTTTCTATTCTCCCTTCCACGTTGTATTCTCTCCCGGCTTTTCTCTCGAGGAGCTCGTTGTGGTCGACCATCTCCACGAGAACGAGGGATGGCGTGAGGCTCATTCTGGAGAGACAGAGCGCATTGAACTCGTTGTCGTCAAGGTAGTAGAGGTCGTCGTATCTTATCGAGCCGTCGAGGAGGGCTTCTGCCAGAGCCTTCTTGATCATAGCTGTCGCGGCCCTCACACCCTTATGCCAGTAGAGGGAGCGGTACATCATGTACTTTGAAAAGAGTATCTGCTCCACGCTTCCGAGTGCCTCTTCCTCTATTGCAAGCTTTCCGTCCCTGAGAACGAGGGAGTGGATGACGAAGTCGGTATCCTGCTTTCCGTAGGGCACTCCGCTGAAGAATCCGTCACGTGAAAGATAGTCGAGTTTGTCCGGGTCCAGGGTCCCCGAGAGCACACTCCGGTAGAAGTTCGTCTCCCTGTCCTCCGTATATCTGTCCTTGTCGATTATGAGGGCTGTGGAAAGCGGATCCGCGCCCGTGAGTCTTACCGCCCTGTTGAGCTCTCCGTTATTGAGAATCATGTCTCCCGCTATCTCCTCGTGCTCCTTCAGGGCAAGCTCCTTGAGAGAGTGGGCATACGGAAAATGTCCTATATCGTGGAGAAGACATGCTGTGAGAAAACTCATGATGCCGCTCTCTGTAAAGAAGAGTTCGTCGGATTTCCCGGCAAGGGAAAGGAGTATTTCACGCCCCAGGTGATAGACACCTATGGAGTGGCTGAGCCTTGTATGCACCGCCCCGGGATATATGTGGTACGCCGGTCCGTTCTGCCTGATTCTTGCAAGTTTCTGCACGTCCCTCACGGCCAGGAGGTCCTTTATCTCCCGTGTCATCGGGATGTTCTGCCAGAGCGGGTCCTTTATCGAGTGTGTGAAACCTTCGTTCAGTATGTTCTGTACTTCATTTCTGTTCATAACTGAGTGGAGTATATCATAAGAGAAGACTCTGATGTATAATCCCTGTATGAAAAGAGTCTTTCTCCTGATAGTGTCATCTCTTCTGCTGTTCCCTCTTTCCTCAGCCGTCTCTCCCGTGAGCTCCCTCATCGGTACTGTCGCTGTCGATATAAAGGAGGGGAGTATGGAAGAGGTGGTCTACAGTGCGGTAAGGGAGGAATATACAGATTCCTGGCTCGAGAGTTACGCCTTCTCTCCGCTTGAGTTCGCCCTTGCCTACTCGGATGAGCTATCCGGGATCCTTCCGCTCGAGTGCTTCCTTCTTTCTTCGGCAGCAGGAAATGAAATCAAGGTGCAGGACCAGAGAACGGGCATGGTGCTCACATTCATTCTGAAGGAAGGAAAGATAGAAGCAATGAGCTTTCAGAAGTGAAAGGAAAACCGCCCGCAGATCTACGGGCGGAAGACTGTTATTTTGTCAATTCTTCGAGTTTATCAAGAAGGTCGGAGAAATACTCCGCCGCAGCTTTGACGGCATCGCTCTTCGACATGTCGACTCCGGCAACCTTCAATGCCTCGATGGGATAGCGTGATCCGCCCGATCTGAGGAATGTCAGATAGTCGTTCTTCTCCTTTTCTCCTCCTTCGAGTACACGCTTCGAGAGCGCAATGGATGCAGCTATGCCGGTTGCGTATTTGTAGACATAGAATGCATTGTAGAAGTGGGGAATCCTCAGACCTTCGAGGTCGCTGCAGGACTCGAACTCGACTGCCGGCCCGAAGTAGGCTTCGAGAAGGCTTCTGTACGTCTTTCTCATGAAATCTATAGTGAGTGGGGTACCGCTTTCTGCAGCCTCGTGGAGAATCTTCTCGTACTCTGCAAACATGGTCTGGCGGAAGAATGTCGCGACAATGTCTTCAAGTTTCTTCGACACGAGGTACGCTTCCTCCTCCTTTGACGAGGTATTTTTTATAAGATATTCGGAAAGAAGGTTCTCGTTGAATGTCGATGCGACTTCAGCTTCGAAAATCGTGTAGTTGTAAGAGGGGAACGGGTTGCTCCGGGACGAGAAGTAGGAGTGCATCGAATGTCCGCCCTCATGGATGAGAGTGAAGACGCTGTCGAGCACCTCTTCCTCGAAGTTGGTGAGGATATACGGGTTTCCAGTGAAGCCTCCGGCGGAGAATGCTCCGCTCCTCTTTCCCCTGTTCTCGTAGCGGTCGACCCATCTGTCTTCCGTGAGGCCTTTGACGAGTATTCTGGAGTAGTCGTCTCCGAGAGGCTTGACGGCTTCTTTGATGAGTTCTACGGCTTC
>CAVJJV010000184.1:0-11215 GCA_963650055.1 Comamonas kerstersii
GATTAGATACGGAATGGTCGGTGGCGGACCCGGTGCTTTCATCGGTGACGTCCACAGAAAGGCAATCGCCATGGACGGACTTGCAGAGCTTGTTGCAGGCTCCTTCTCGAGAAACGGAGAGAAGAATGCATCGATGGTATCTGCACTCAATCTGGATCCTGCAAGAGTATATAAAGACTACAGGGAGATGGCCGAGAAGGAGGCAGAGAGACCCGACGGAATTCAGCTTGTCGTCTGTGTAACTCCCAATGTTTCACACTTTGATGTATGCAGAACATTCCTCGAGAAGGGAATAAACGTCGTATGTGACAAGCCACTTACATGTACTGTAGAAGAAGCTGAAGAGCTTGTTGCACTCAAGAACAGTAAGAATCTCCTCTTCGGTGTCACATATACATATACAGGTTATCCCGCCGTCAAGGAGATGAGGGAGCTTATAAAGGCCGGAAGGATCGGGAAAATCAGATACGTAGCCGGCGAGTATCCTCAGGACTGGCTGGGCGGCAACGTCGACGAGAAGAGCAATCTCGCTCCATGGAGAATGAATCCCGAAGTATCCGGCATCACAAACTGCCTTGGTGATATCGGAACACATATCGAGGCTCTTGTCGCATCTGTCACTGGACTCAGGATAAAGAGCGTATGTGCAAGGATGGACAGACTTGTCGAGGGAAGATCCCTTGATGACAACGATACCGTCATGATCGAGTATGAGGGCGGCGCAAAGGGCTGCTACTGGTCAAGCCAGATTGCCTGGGGATATGACAATGCAGTCAGAATCAGAATATTCGGAGAGAAGGGCGGCCTCGAGTGGGTTCAGGAGGACCCGGACCACTTCATCTTCACACCGTCCGACGGCCCGAAGGAAATCTGGTCGAGGGGAAGAGAGGCATTCGCTCCCTCCGCACAGAGATTCTCCCGTATCCCGTCGGGACATCAGGAAGGGCTGATCGAGGCATTCGCAAACATCTACAAGGCATATCTCGAGGCTCTCTCGAAGAAGCTGAGAGGAGAAGAGCTCACTTCAGCCGACTGGGATTATCCGACGGCCGAGATGGGACTGGATGGAGTCCGCTTCATCCATAAGTGTGTGGAATCGAGTACTAATGGAGCTGTCTGGGTCAACTATTGATTAACCCGGTCAGAAAGAAAAAAAGGAGAATTACAAATGGCAAGATTAGCAACAATTTTTACAGGACAGTGGACAGACCTTCCCTTCGAGGAAGCATGCAGGATTATCAGCAAAATCGGGTACGAAGGCGTGGAGATAGCATGCTGGGGAGACCATATGGATGTCGAAAAGGCGGCAACAGACCCGAAGTATGTCGAAGAGAGGAAGGCTATATTGAAGAAATACAACCTTCAGTGCTATGCCCTCGGCAACCACCTTGCAGGACAGTGCACGGCAGATGCATTCGGTGATCCCCGTCTTGCAGGATTCGCTCCGAACAGACTTGCCGGAAACGACGAGGGAATCAGAGAATGGGGTATCCAGCAGATGAAGTATACAGCCCAGGCTGCAAAGAACATGGGCGCAAAGGTCGTCACAGGCTTCATGGGATCTCCCATCTGGAAGTATCTCTACTCCTTCCCGCAGACAAGCGAGGAGATGGTCGAGAAAGGATTCCAGGAAGTATATGACATCTGGACACCGATTCTCGATGAATTCGACAGATGCGGCGTCAAGTTCGCTCTTGAAGTTCATCCTTCCGAGATTGCCTATGACTACTATACGACGGAGAGACTTCTCAAGAAGTTCAATTACCGCCCGGCACTGGGAATCAACTTCGACCCGAGCCATCTGCAGTGGCAGGGCATCGACCCGGCTCTCTTCTACAGAGACTTTGCAAAGTACATCTATCACATCCATATCAAGGACTGCTATGTGAAGCTCGACGGCAGAAGCGGTATCCTCGGCTCCCACCTTCAGTTCGGTGACATGAGAAGAGGATGGAACTTCGTCTCTCCGGGACATGGAGATGTCAATTTCGAATTCATCATCCGTGAAGCCAACGCTGCAGGATATACCGGACCTCTCTCTGTCGAGTGGGAAGACAACGGTATGGACAGAATCAACGGAGCAACAGATGCTCTCGCACTCGTGAAGAGAATCGACTTCTGTGCTTCTACTGTAGATTTCGATGGAGCAATGGCTAACGCATGAGCAACAATGCAAAAGTAGAATATGCTCTTGAAGTCAGGAATATCGTAAAGGAATTTTCCGGCGTGCGCGTTCTCGATGACGTTTCCTTTGGAATTCACCCCGGTGAGGTCATGGGCCTCATCGGAGAGAACGGCGCAGGAAAGAGCACTCTAATCAAGATTATCTGCGGAATATATCAGCCTACATCGGGCTCGATTATCCTCAACGGAGAGGAAGTCGAGGTGAGGGATCCGATTATCGGGCGATCTCTCGGCATAGGCATTGTTCCGCAGGAATTCAATCTCATAAATCATCTCTCCGTCTTTGAAAACATCTTCCTGGGTAATGAACTCCATAAGAAGGGCGGTGTGATTCTCGACAAGGCGGAGATGAGAAGGCGTTCATCCGAGCAGATGAAAGCGCTCGATATGGACGTTGATGTCAACAGCAAGATCAGCGAGTTGAGTGTCGCGGAGAAACAGATGGTCGAGATATCGAAGGCCATGATGCTTGATTCGAAAATATTGATTTTCGACGAGCCGACGACAACACTCACGAGTAAGGAAGTCGAAGTTCTCTTCAGCCTGATGCACAGGCTCAAGGAGCACGGTGTCACGATGATATTCGTGAGCCACAAGCTCAATGAAATCAAGACTATCTGCGACAAGGTGACGGTCCTGAGAGACGGCAGACTTATTGCCGTTGAAGACGTCAGGGATGTCGACGAAGCAGATATCGCAAGACAGATGATAGGAAGAACCTTCAACAAGGTCTTCCCTCCCAAAATCGAACGTGACGGAACGGATGTTGTACTCCGTGTCGAGAACCTGAATGTACCGGGTCTCGTCAAGGATGTCTCCTTCTTTGTCAGAAAGGGTGAGATACTGGGCTTTGCCGGCCTTGTCGGTGCGGGGCGTACGGAGACCATGGAAGCTGTCATGGGCCTTAGACACAGAACAAGCGGTAAAATCGAAATCAACGGCGTCGAAACAGATATCAGATGCTGCAAGGATGCTGTCAAACATAAGCTTGGATATATCAGTGAAGACAGGAAGGAGAAGGGAATTGTCCAGATTTTCGATATTCCGAAGAATACCTCTCTCATTTCCGTCGGTACTAAATATAGAAAGGGGCTGCTTATAGACCACAGGGCGGAGAATAAATCCGCAGATGAGTATGTAAAGAAATTCAATATCGTGGCAGCCTCGACAAAGAATGAACTCAGGTTTTTCAGCGGAGGCAATCAGCAGAAGGTTTACCTCTCACGCTGGATGGACACGGATCCCGAGATATTGATCCTTGATGAACCCACAAGGGGTATCGACGTAAATGCCAAGCAGGAGATCTATCAATTCATCCACCATCTGGCAGAGCAGAATATAAGCTGTATCGTCGTATCTTCCGAGATGGAGGAGATTATCGGTCTCTGCAGCCGCGTTTATGTAATGAAGGAGGGAAGAATCACAAATTGTCTTTCCGGCAGCGACATCAACGAGGAAGAGATTATGTTCAATGCTACGGGATTGAGGGGTAAAGGAGTAAACTGATGGAAAAGATTAAAACATATTTCAAGAATTTCAAGCTGTCCGAGCATGCCATCGGAGTTGCGTTCATAGTTCTGTTCGTCCTGTCGACTATAATGGGATGGCCGAACTTCCTCAAGTTCAGGAATATTACAAACATATTGAGGCAGATTTCCTACACGGGTATCATCGCCCTGGGTATGACGCTCGTAATCATATCGGGGGGAATCGACCTTTCCGTCGGTTCGATGTGCTGCTTTGTCGGAGGTATCACCGTATATACCGTCAATGCACTCTCATTCAATCCTGTACTCAGTCTTCTTGCGGGCATTCTCGTTGCTCTCCTCTCAGGTGTCGTGTGCGGCTTTGTGAACGGATTTCTGATCACCCAGTTCAATCTTGCTCCGTTCATCATCACTCTAGGAACGATGAATATCTTCCGCAGCCTCATCCAGTATATGACAAAGGGTGCCAACATCCTCAGCTCCAACGCTCTCTGGGGAAATCTGGGGACCGGGTATTTCCTCGGCATTCCCGTCCCCGTGTGGCTCTTCATCCTGATGGCGGTGGTTCTCAACACCTATCTCAATCACACGAGTATCGGCAGACATACCTGTGCAGTCGGATCGAATGAACAGGTTGCCAAGTATTCTGCAATCAAGACAAAACTGGTCAAGCTTCTTCCCTACATGATTACAGGTTTCACGGTAGGTATTACGGCAATCATGTGGACAAGCCGTCTCAACTGTATCAACCCGGCCGACTGCTCCAACTACGAGATGGATGCAATCGCTGCGGTTGTCATAGGCGGTACGCTGATGAGCGGAGGAAGAGGAAGCATCGTGGGTACGGTGATGGGCGCCATGATGCTGGGTATGATCAACAATATGCTCACTTTGTCGGGCGTAAGTGCTTATCTGCAGCCCGCAGTCAAGGGTTTGGTTATAATTATTGCGGTGCTGTTGCAGCGCAGTAAAAATTAAAAACTGTTTTTCATAAAGGAGGAACATATGAAAAAAGTTTTAGTAGTTATGCTTTGCTTGTTAGCAGTAGCAGGTGTCGCTTTCGCAGGCGGTGCATCAGAGTCGGCAAAGGCCAAGGTCAAGGTCGGTATCGCAGTACCTACAGCAGACCACGGCTGGACAGGAGGAGTAGGCTGGTGGGCAGATAAAGCTGTCGAAGAGCTTCAGCCAAAGTACAGTGACATCGAGTTCAAGGTTGAACATGCTGCAAATACAACAGAGCAGGTAAAGCAGGTTGAAGACCTTCTTACCTGGGGTATGGATTATCTTGTCATCCTTCCGCACGAAGGTGCTGCCATGTATACAACAGTCAAGGCTGCATCCGATGCAGGCGTAAAGTGCATCATCGTCGACAGAGGCTTTGACAGCACACAGGCAGATTTCGGATATGTATATCTGGCAGGTGACAACCCGGGACTCGGCGAGCTCTCAGGAAAGTTCATCGCTCAGTACATGAAGGAAAACGGACTCACAGATTATGTTGCTATGGGCGGTATGGCTACTCCTATCGATACACAGAGAATGGAAGCTTTCTTTGATGAAATGGAGAAGGAGCCTTCTCTCAACAACCTCGAAGGCGGAAGAAACTACCAGTTCACCAACTGGGACAGCCAGAAGGGTCTTGAAGTCATGGAGAACCTCCTCCAGAAGTATTCACACATCGACGCTGTCTTCTGCCAGGATGACGACGTCCTGACAGGTGTTCTCGCTGCAATCAACGAGGCCAAGAGAACAGACATCCAGGTAGTCATCGGCGGCGCAGGTTCAAAGGTTGTATTCAAGAAGATTCTTGATAACGATCCTCTCGTAAAGGCAACTGTCACATATCCTCCACGCATGATTTATGAAGCAATCAATCTTGCTATCGAGTATGTACACGGCGAGAAGACATTCCCGTCAAAGGCAAGCGAGACAATCGTTCTCCCGGCTGAACTTGTTACAGCTGAGAATGCAAAAGACTTCTACGTTGAAGATTCTGCATATTGATTCTAGTTTGAATTATCCTTACCCGGAGGCTCCGGGTAGGGGTTTCATGTAAGGATCAGAGGTTCTGGTCATTATGTGAAACCATTGTTTCGGGAGGTTTATATGTCAGGTTATTTCATTGGTAACGAAGAGTATTTCAAGGGGATAAAGAAGATTGAATTCGAGGGTAGAGGTTCCGATAATCCTCTTGCTTTCAAATATTATGATCCGGACAAGGTTGTCGCAGGTAAGACGATGAGGGATCATCTGAGATTCGCAATCGCATACTGGCACAGCTTCTGCGCCGACGGCACCGATATGTTCGGTAAGCCGACGATGATTTTCCCCTGGGATGACAGGGACGATCTGACTGCGGCAGAAAAGAAGGCAGATGCCGCCTTTGAATTCTTTACGAAGATAGGCGCCCCGTACTACTGCTTCCATGATGTCGATATCGTGAGGGAGAACGAGGACCCTGATAAGTACGTGGAGAACTACCATAAAGTTGCCCTCTTTCTGAAGGAGAGACAGGATAAGACGGGTGTCAAGCTTCTCTGGAATACCGCAAATATGTTCGGTAATCCCCGTTATATGAACGGAGCGGCTTCAAACCCGGACTTCGATGTAGTTGCAAGAGCCGCTCTCCAGGTCAAGACCTGTCTTGATATCAACGTGGAGCTCGGCGGTGAGAACTATGTCTTCTGGGGAGGACGTGAAGGCTATATGACACTCCTCAATACCGACATGAAGAGAGAGAAGGACCACATCGGACAGTTCTTCAGAATGGCAAGGGACTACGGCAGAAAGATCGGATTCAAGGGAACATTCCTCATCGAACCCAAGCCGATGGAGCCTATGAAGCATCAATATGACTATGATGCCGAGACTGCGATTGCATTCATCAGGGCACAGGGACTCGAGAAAGACTTCAAGTGCAATATCGAGGCCAACCATGCAACTCTTGCAGGACACACATTCAACCATGACCTCCAGATCTGTGCAGACAACGGTATGCTCGGCTCCGTCGATGCAAACCAGGGCGATCAGTTCAACGGATGGGACACAGACGAGTTCCCGTCGAACGTCTATGATACGACGCTCGCCATGGCAGTCATCCTCAGAAACGGCGGTTTGAAGGGTGGTCTGAACTTCGACGCAAAGAGAAGAAGAAATTCCACAGACCTCGAGGATCTCTTCATTGCTCATATCGGCGGAATGGATTCATTCGCACTCGGACTCGAGATTGCAGACAGAATGATCAGAGACGGTAAGTTCGATGCTTTCATCAAAAACCGCTACAGTTCGTTCGACAGTGGACTGGGAAAGAAATTTGAAGAAGGAAAAATGGATCTCGAGGCTCTTGCAGATTATGGAATGAAGGCTAGACCTGCTCTCATCAGCGGAAAGCAGGAATACCTCAATAATCTTCTCAATTCATATCTCTTCGGTTGATTGCTATGATTACGTGTGGAATCGACAACGGAACACAAAGTACAAAGGTAATGATTTATGACAGCACCCTGAAAAAGGTGCTGTCTCTGACTTCGTCGAAGCATCAGATTATCTCCCGGGATGACGGCACGAGGGAGCAGATGGCCCGGTGGTGGATAGATGCCCTTATCGACGCCTTCAATCAGGTTCCCCCCGAAATAAGGGGGAGAATCGAAGCTGTCGGAGTCTCCGGGCAGCAGCACGGCTTCGTCCCCGTCGGAGCTGACGGCTCTGTTCTTGCTCCTGTAAAACTCTGGTGTGACACCTCTACAGCAGCAGAATGCTACACTCTCAATTCCTCTCTCGGCGGTGTAGAGAGTGCAATAGAGAAGACGGGAAACGAGATAAAGACGGGGTATACCGCATCTAAGGTCCTCTGGCTGAAGAAGAACCACAGAGACCTCTACGACAGGATGAGATGGATAATGCTCCCGCATGACTATATAAACTTCGTCCTGACGGGAGAGCCTTCCATGGAATACGGTGATGCCTCCGGAACGGCATTCTTCGATGTAAGAAAAAGAGTCTGGAGTGACGAAGTTCTACATGCTATCGATTCCGAACGTGACCTCAAGGCTTCTCTTCCTCCTCTCTATGAAGAGGGAAGCTGTGTCGGACATGTAACTCATTCAGCGTCTCTTCTCTTCGGTATCCCCGAGGGAACTATGGTCAGTACCGGCGGCGGCGACAATATGATGGGGGCAATCGGTACGGGAACCGTAAAGGAGGGGGACCTCACCATGAGCATGGGAACAAGCGGTACCCTCTACGGTGCAAGCCCTGTTCCGATTGTAGACAGAAAGAACAGACTTGCATCCTTCTGCTCCTCCACAGGTATATGGCTTCCGCTTCTCTGTACAATGAACTGCACCGTCTCCTCCGAGACGACAAGAGCTCTTTTCAAAAGGGATATTTCCCAGTTCAATGAAATCGCCGCAAAGGCGCCTATCGGATCGGACGGCTGCTTTATGCTTCCTTACTTCAACGGAGAAAGAACACCCAATTATCCCAACGGAAGGGGATGTCTCTTCGGCTTCACACTTACAAATATGACAGAGGAGAACATATCGCGTGCGGCAATGGAGGCTGCAGTCTTTGCCATGAAGTACGGTATGGATGCCTTCCGGGAGCTCGGTTTCCGGCCCGGAATCATCAAGCTTATAGGAGGCGGATCGAAGAGTCCATTCTGGAGACAGATGGTCGCCGATGTAATGGGTCTTCCCGTCAAGCTGCCGGAAGTAGAGGAGTCTGCTGCATTCGGTGCCGCTCTTCAGGCATTATACCTCCTGGAAAAAGAGCGGGGCAACGTAGAGTCTATCGATGAAATTACATCCGTCCATGTAAAAATGCAGGATGAGAAGACTTGCATGCCCGATGAGGAAGCTGCAGAGAAATACCGTTCTGTCTATTCCGACTGGCTGAAGTATGTAGAGTGCACGGCGCCATTATTCTCCTGAAGATATTCCAGTCTCCGGGCTTCCTGCCTGATACTTAGTAATCTCCACGGATATTCGTGTCGTCCTTTTATGAAAATTCGGGCGGGAGCTCTCGTAATCCTTTCCTCTTTGTGCTTTAATGTGTGGAAATCTTTTTCACGTGAGGTAGTTGCTGGCCATGAACGGAATGGAAGAAACAAAGGAAAGATTATCACAGAGACATCCCTGGCTCTATACATTCGTTGTAGTCTCTCTTTCGATGCTTGCATCTGTTGTAATCTCCTATCTGGTACAGGTTCCCGGTAGAATTGCCGTTTCGGCCTGTAGGGGTTCTCTGACGCGGGAGGGACTCCTGAATATAGGGGAGACGCCCTCGAATATTCTTTCGATTATGGGATACCTCGTCGTTCTCCTTGTATACTTCATCATATTCAGAAGGGAACTTTCATCCTCATTCTTCTCCATTGAGGGAACAATGAAGGGAATTCTCAAGCTCTGGAGTGAACTTCTCATAGATGCTGTGACGCTCTTCTTCACTCTCATGGACTATGAGAAACTCGGCTCCTTCGGGACGGCGCTTCTTATGGGAATCACCCCGGGAATAACCGAGGAGATACTATGCCGCCTGATTCCGATATCACTCGTGATGAGAAGCCGAGACAGGGAGAAACTCATGCTTCCCGCCGTTGTTTTCACCAGTGTGATATTCGGCTTCTGCCACTTCATCAATATCTTCTCTGGAGCAGATCCCGTAACAACACTCTTCCAGGTCCTGTATGCAACCGGGACGGGCTTTCTCTTCGGGGCAGTCTACATAAGAACAGGTAATCCCTGGATAACTGTAATCCTACATTCCCTTACTGATATCATCTTCTTCCTCCACGCTGAACTGCAGGTTTCCGGAGGCGTACTAGCAGAGAGTACGGGTGCAGATGCCGGAATCTTCTTTCTTCTCTATGCCGTACTCTACTTCGTGAATGCATACTTTGTTTTCAGAAATGACAAAGACGGCCGTTCTCTTGAAAGATGGGCTTCAATCTGGGGAAAGGCAGAATCTTTCCGATAAGCCTTAAAGAGAGGCTCCTTCGGCACTGACAATCATTTGATTCTTGCTTTTCGGTTTACCCGGAAGAGTATATCTCAGTCTTCCTTCCTCTATCAGCGGCGTAATGAAGGCTTTGACAAAATATGCCGGCCTTTTTCCATCATAACCGAACTCTTCTGCAAGTGCCTCCTTTGTTCTGGGCTTTCTACAGAATCTGATAATCTCCTCCGACATCTCAGGATTTACTTCCGGAGAATCATAAAGAGTTACTTTGAAACTTCCTCTGCAGTTTTCGAACTTCGGTCTCATTTTTCCGAGCTTTTTCATCTCGGCATAGATAGTAGGTATACCTGAATATCTGTTTTCTGTGGTTTCGAGAATTTCGAGTGCCGCAGCAAGGAATGGATTTCTGACATCAGCTTTTGTCTGCCCGAGTTCATCGATGGTAAGACGTCCGTACAGGGCGCCTGGATTCGATATTTCTATCCTGTCAGGATATATTTCAATACGGATTGGGTCGTTTTCAGTATGGATACTGTAGTCACGATGGATGAGGGCATTGAGAATGATTTCTCTCAATGCCTTTACAGGATACTGGGGAACGTCCTTTCTGTGTCCTGTTTCGTCGATGACTGTCGATATCTTCATATTCTGCTGAACGAATGAGAGAGCACCCTCAAGCATCTGAGAGATGGTTCCGTCAAAACGTTTGTTGGCAATGAATCTTTCGCCGGTAGCCGTTTCATCGGCATATTTTTCAGTAGGACAGACAACGGCGACGATGTCGAGGTTTGGAGAAAGGTATTGTGGATATCTGCCGAAGAGCATTATTGAACAGACAGTGGGATTGCCGTTTTTATCAGAGAGACCGTTCATGAGGATAATGGTGTCTCTGTCCATATTGACCAGATTCGGCTTCATTGAGACAGCCTTTGCGATGAATGCATCAAGCTGGATGCGGTCAATCATCGAGCTGTCGATTCTTGAACAGATTCTCAGTTCATCTTCGGTTTTATACTTGAATGCGTCGAAACTGTAGATCTCGTATTCTGTCATCGGTAGATCTGCATCACCTATTCTGATGTAAGAGCCTTTGTTTTTTCCCTTTCCTGTGTAGTAACACGGTTTGCTTATGGAATCCATTTGAGCAATCTCTGCCGCCATAACGGTTTTTCCTTCGTATGTACAACTGGTGATTAGAGGACGGACGACAGGTTCCATTTCACATGCCTGCTCAACTATCCTCTTCTGCAGCTCATTCTGATTCTTGACGCCGCAGACTTTGTATCCGGCTTTTTCATCTATTCCGAATATGATGATTCCTCCGTTTGTGTTGGAGAAGCTCGAGAAACTGTCGTAAAGCTTTTCTGGCGCTCCTTCTCTGGCACTCTTGAATTCGATTTGAGATGTCTCTGCCTTTTTTGAAAGAATGTCTGTAATAAGATTGTACAATTCTGTTTCCTGCATATCTTTCTCCTGCTGGTCATTATAGTTAGCCAAATTCTAGCAAAAATTACGCAAATTTCAAGTTTTACGCAAATAATTTACGCAAATAGTCCGAAATAATACGAAGCTTCACAGTGCTAATT
>CAVJJV010000185.1:0-8199 GCA_963650055.1 Comamonas kerstersii
TCATCACCAATGCATATATCGTCAACTCGATCATCGGTGTCAGAACATTCATCGAAGAGGGTGCATCCCTTGACGGAGTATACACAATGGGCGCCTCCCGCTACGAGAGCGAAGAGGAGAAGGCAGAGAATGCCAGGAAGGGTATCCCGAACATGGGTATCGGAAGGGCAACCATCATCAAGAGGGCCATCATCGACCAGAACGTCAGAATCGGAGCCAACTGCCGCATAGGAATCGACAACATCAAGAGAGAGGAAGGCGACTTCGAAATGTACTCTGTACATGACGGCATCATCGTAATCAACAAGAATGCAATCATCCCCGATGGAACGGTAATCTGATTAGATTCTGGCTTACATAATCTCCAGGCGCAGAAACCTGGAGATTTTCATTACCTCCCCTTTACTGTTATATTTACTCCATGAAGCTTAAAACCATCCTGATTTTCCTCTTAGTCCTGACTCTTCTCTCTTCATGTACCTCAATCAAGAATGAGATAATACGCTCAAAGCTCTCCCTCTCGAGAGAGGAACTGGAAGAGCTCAAGAAGACATCGGACCCGAATGTCACACTCTCCGACGGCTCGGCCCTGATTCTCTATGCTATGAACAAATACGCCTCTGAAGACGGCACCTTCACACAGAGCGGAGAACCAGAACTTCTTCCAGACAGGAAAACAATAAGCATTCCCCTCTCCTCCTCGACTCTCTGGGTCTCTTACCCCAAAAATTACAACGAAGGCGATATCCTCCCTGTAATCTTCTTCACCCACGGCGGCGGATACACGATGTCGAGCTACAGAACATATGAGAAGATACTTGCCGTCCTCTCCGACAACACAGGATGCATAGTCTTCGCCCCCGACTACCCGCTCTCTCCAGAGCACAAATTCCCCGAAGCCGTAGAGAGCGTCTGGGAGGCGTATGAATATCTACTTGAAAACGGAAAGGAGTACCATGCAGATACCTCCCGCATAGTTCTTCTCGGTGACAGTGCAGGCGGCAATTTCGCCTCAGGTCTTGCAATAAGAGCAAAGGAAGAGGGAGTGACAGAGCCTGAAGGCGTTGTCCTGTTATATCCCAATCTCTGTGTCTACCCCGTACTTCTTCCCTCCCATGTCCTCTTCGGAGGCTTCGACGGCCGCATGACAATGATAGGAAGGAAGGTGATGGAGAACACATATACCAGCTACCTCGAGAATATGGAGGACGGTCTCAAGCCGTATGCATCCCCGCTCTTGATGCTTGAAGGCGCTCTCGACACCCTCTCGGTCCCGAACCTCTACTCGGAGTGCGCCGTAGAGACAGATGAGAACGGAGAATATATACTCCCCGACCATCTCATCATAGTGGCAGAGGCCGACAGTCTCAGGGATGAGGGCATAATGTACCACGCCCTCCTGACGGACCTGGGGACGAAGAGCACCCTCAATGTATACAAGGGCGCCATCCACGGCTTCTTCCAGCTCTACGAAATACTCGATGACGGAAAAAGAGCGATAAAGGAAGTCAGTTCATTCATTCTCGAACATACACGATAGAATATGATTTCTTATAATTGAATCGGACGGGCCGAAATCGAGAGAGGCAAGCTCCTCAGGCGTAACCCATCTCAGGGCATCGTGGACTGTGATTACAAATTCCGATGCATTATCGACACGCTCAACTCTGTAACAGTGGAGAGTGTAGTGTGTACCGGCATTGGTGAACTCGGTCCTTACCAAAAACTCCCCGACGGAAATCTCAAGTCCGACCTCCTCGAGCCACTCGCGGCAGAGCGTTTCTTCAAGGGTCTCCCCGTAACGGTTCTTTCCTCCGATGAACTCCCATTTTTCAGAGAGAGGTCCGCCCTTCTTTCTCTTTGCTACGAGAAATAATCCGTTCTCTTCAAGTACACCTGCCGTCGTATTACGTTCTGTCATCACTATTCCTATAAAAGTACAAACGAGGGAAAGAGAAAATGAAGGACTGCGACGGACGATGTAATGCGTGCAAGCATTATCTTCCTCTCCCCCTTCTTCATGTCGATATAGTCCGGTCCCCCGTTCTTAACCTTACGCCTGATTGTTATATAAAAATAGAGCGTATTGTATAAAACAGCAATAGCAGGAACAAGGTCTCCAAGAATGAGAGGCCCGGGAGAGACGGGGAAAAAGAGGAGCATGAGAGTCGTCACGAGACCGAGGATAAAGAACATAAGGGAGAGCTTTCTGTTCTTCTCGAGGCTTTCCGTGAAGCGCAGCATGAATGACAGCTCCAGGCGGTATTTACTCTGGTAGTAAACCATAGCTGAAACAATCAAGTAGAACAAAGATAGAAAATATCCCTGGATCACCTCTCTCTCCCGACCTCTTCAATCAGTCTCCCGGCACTGTAGAAGCCGTATTTCTCCCCCAGTATTCTTCCGCACTTCTGATGAAGAATAACAGCGTTGACGGCACTGAGTAAAGGACTCTGTCCCATCGCGAGGAATGCCCCCGTTATGCCTGCAAGGACATCGCCCGACCCCGCAACCCCGAGCCCCGGTTCCGCCCCGTCTTTTATATATACCTTTTCACCGTCTGTGATGATGACGGTAACGCCCTTGACGACGACAACGCACTCGAGCATCAATGCAGCTTCCCCTGCATTCTCTATGATATCCCCCTTCTCGATGGAGAGGATATCAAGGAGGTTATAAAACTCCCCGATGTGGGGTGTTATGACTCCCCTTCCACCGAGCTTCAGGCCGCCGAGGAGCTTTATCGCGTCGGCATCGACGACAAAGGGTTTACCTGTCCCTATTATTCTCTCGAGTGTCTTTCTGCTTCCCCTGTCCCACCCCGGGCCGATTACATAGCTGTGCACTGAAGGAAGTGGCGACGAGGAAGGAGTCACCATTATATACGGGTAAGTGACACATATCTCCTTTGTAAGTAAAGGAAGCGTATAGAGGGTGACCTTACCCGCCCCTGCGGAGAATGCGCCAAGGGATGAGAGAATAGGTGCTCCCGGGTATTTTCTGCTTCCTCCCGCAACACAAACGTGGCCCCGAGTATTCTTGTATCCGTCCATTTTGATGACCGGCGGCCTGTAATCATCCTCAAAGAGGAGAAAGGAAGAAGCACCCTCTACAATTCTATCTTGAGGAAAACCGGGATTGAAGAGTGTAATCCTCCCGCACTTTGCTCTCAGAGAAGGAAGAAACATCTCCCTTTTGTAGCTCATGAACGCGATTGTATAATCGGCCTCGACCATATAGAGGGACGGGCAGTCGAGAGAGAGTACAAGAGCGGCGGACGAATTGATTGAGTTTATCACCTTCTCCGTCCGCTCATCGGCGGGAAGGCGGTATCTGACACCATAGAG
Organism: Comamonas kerstersii; assembly: GCA_963650055.1. GTDB lineage: Bacteria > Spirochaetota > Spirochaetia > Sphaerochaetales > Sphaerochaetaceae > Ornithospirochaeta. The sequence continues at coordinate 3,348 of CAVJJV010000185.1, forward strand.
GCCGTCGACGATGGTATCGGCAGGGGGAATTTTATCTACAAAGACAGAGGAAGGAAGAAGGCTCCTGCGGTACCCGTTCTCTTCGTTTCCCTTCTCGTAGTGCATATAGACGGAGACACTCCTGGAGAAGGGAAGGCACAAAAGAGCAAGAGCCAGGGCATCGCTTCCGTTGTTGCCCTTACCTACGACGAAGAGTACATCCCTGTCCACAAAGAGACTCTTATAGAGTTCGAATGCCCCGGATGCGGCATTTGTGACAAGACTTCTTTCCGAAAGGCCGCAGGATGAAATAAGGGATTTATCCATTTCATAGGATTCAGATGAAGTGAGAAGAGGAAACATAGAGAGAGTTTATCACAACTCTTGAAGTTTTCCACGTAACAATATAAATTCTTTCTGTCCAGGGGTGGCGTAAAAGCCTGAGAGATACCCTCGAACCTGATCCGGGTAATGCCGGCGTAGGAACGACAGTATATTTCTTTTATTTTTTCCCGGACAGAATCTATTTTTTGGAGACTTTCATATGAAAAAGCTTGTTTCTGTCCTAGCTGCACTCTTATGCATGCTTACTCTCCTTGCTTCTCCTGTCAAGGAAGAGTCCGACTCAATCACCGTCTACGCTTATGACACATTCTGCGGAGACTGGGGAAGTGCCACATCTCTCATCCCACTCTTCGAGGAGAAGACCGGAATAAAGGTCAACCTCGTATCTGCAGGGTCATCTGCAGATATGATCAACAAACTCGTCCTCGAGGGAGAGAATACAGAGTGTGATGTCATCCTCGGTGTCACCGATTACATGGCAGAGAGGGTCTATCCCCTTCTTGAAAGCTATGACACACCGCTCTTGGATAACATTCCCTCATCTTTGAAATTCGATGATGAAAACAGGCTCATTCCCTTCGACTGGGGAACCTTCGCCTTCGTCTATGACACACTTTCCGATGTACCGGAGCCTGAGTCACTCATGGATCTGACAAAGGACGAGTACAAGGATAAGGTAATCCTCATAGACCCGAGAACAAGCAGCGTCGGGCTGGGGCTTCTATTATGGACATACAACGTTCTCGGAGATGAATGGACGGAGTGGTGGGAGAAGATGGAGGAGAATGCACTTGTAACTGCATCCGGCTGGTCTTCAGCCTACGGCCTCTTTACAGAGGGTGAGGCGCCCATTGTCATCAGCTATACGACAAGTCCCGTCTACCATGTAATGAACGAGAACACAACCCGCTACAAGGCACTCATCTTCCCCGAGGGACATGAAGCGACAATCGAGGGAATCGGAATCGTGAAGAACACGAAGCATAGAGAAGAGGCGGAGGCTTTCATCTCCTTCATCCTCTCGGAGGGCCAGGAGACGATAGCAGTCACGAACTCCATGTATCCGGCAGTAACATCGACAGAGCTCCCCGATGCGTATGAGTACGCCCCGGAGAGTGATAAGATTTTCACCTCAACGGATGAAGAAGTTTCAACTCTTCTTGCCCAATACACCGCTTTGATATCAAAATAGAGACATGAGACGGAAAAACGGCTTCTATCTGTTACTTTCGCTGCCATCACTTATTCTGGTGGCAGTCATCTTCGTTTTTCCTCTTTCAGCTGTATTTGTTAAGTCACTTTCGGGTAATTCACTATCCTCCGTCTTCTGTGACAGCTATACATACCGTCTTCTTTTATTCACACTCACCCAGGCGCTTCTGAGTGCACTTCTGTCCGTTGTCATCGCGCTTCCGTTTGCCTTTTTCTTCTCGACATATACCTTCCCCGGAAGAAGGGCCGTCATGGCCGTCACCGACACTGCTTTCGTACTGCCGTCGGTTATCGTAGTGCTCTCCTTTGTCATATGGTACGGCAACAACGGCATACTCAACACGCTACTCTCGAAAATAACGGGAGAGAAGACTACACTGCATATCCTCTATTCATACAGAGCCGTAATTCTTGCTCACGTATACCTTAATTTTCCTCTCGCCTTCTCCATTCTCACAGGGAGCATGATGAGTGCGGGAGAGAGCACAGAGAAGGCCGCATCATCTCTCGGGAGGGGAAAGTTCAAAGTCTTCATGACTGTGACACTGCCCAAGATCAAAGGCAGCATCACACAGACCTTCCTTCTCATCACACTCTTCTGTTTCCCGTCATTTTTAATCGTGATGACTCTCGGCGGAAAATCGAAATACTACACTCTCGAGGCCGAGATATACCGCCGTGCATATACGGACGGGAACCTCTCATCAGCTTCCGCTCTTGCACTCTTTTCGTTCATAGCAGTCGCCGTTCTTCTTCTCATAACCGCTCTAGGAAGAAGAGAGAAGAAAATACAGAGGAGAGGAAAGGTACTTAGAAAAGCGGAAGGCAGAAAGAGACTTACAGCCTATATTCTGAGTATCGTTATTCTTCTCTTCATGCTTCCGCCCCTATTATCCCTTCTCCATAGATCCTTCTTTACAAAGGACGGAACGTTCACGCCCTCGATATGGACAGAATTGATTTCCGATAAAGCTGTACGGAAAGCTTTTATTTCGTCTATTTCGATTGCCCTTATTTCGTCGTTTCTCGCCGTGCATGCAGCCTCTACAATAGCAATTGCTGCAGTCAGGCTGAAGAGCCGCGTAATAAGCCTTATCATGTCCCTCCCGCTTGCTGCGGGAAGTGTCACGACGGGACTGGGCTTTTCTTTCCTTTCCTCCTACCTCAATATGAGGGGAAGCACCTCTTCCTACATAATGACAATGCTCGCGCACACTACGGTAATACTGCCGTTTGCACTCCGCGCTGTTCTCCCGGGAGCGGAGAAGATAAGCGAAAGGATTCTCTACTCCTCCCTCACTCTCTCGAGGGGACGGTGGCATTCCTACAGGAAGGTGGAGCGCCCTATGCTGAGGCCGTACATGAAGCGTGCTTTCGCATTCTCATTCTGTCTGACTCTCGGAGAGACAAATGCAACACTTGCACTCGGAAGCGGAAGAGTCACCACCCTTCCCGTTCTCCTGTATAAAATGATCCAGCAGTACAATTATCAGGGAGCATCGGCGTTGAGCCTTATAATACTTCTCATCTCGTTAACTGTTTTTGCTTTCTCGGAAAGAGGAGGAGAGAAAAGTGTCATATCTTGAAGCATTGAATATAAAGAAGACATACAGGGAGTTCACCCTGAGTGTCTCCATGGAAATCAAAAAGGGAGAACTGGTCTGTCTCCTCGGGCCTTCCGGGAGCGGCAAATCGACGCTGCTTTCACTATTAAGCGGTGTTGAGAATCCTGATGAAGGCACCGTGATGCTTGACGGGAATGATATAACCCGTCTTCCTATTGAAAAGAGAGGAATAGGATTCGTCTTCCAGGACTACTCCCTCTTCTCCTCCATGAATGTTGCAAAGAACATAGAATACGGAATGAGAGGCAGGAAGAAGAACGAGAAGAAGGCGACAGTAAAGAGCCTCCTCTCTCTTGTGGGACTTGAAGGATACGAAAAACGCTCCGTCGAGACACTCTCGGGGGGAGAAGCGCAGAGAGTCGCCCTCTCGAGAGCAATAGCCGCGGAGCCGGGGATACTCTTTCTCGACGAGCCGCTATCAAGCCTCGACAGTCCTATGAGAAAGAACCTTAGAGCAAGAATAAGAGAGATACATGACGCTCTGGGACTGAGTATGCTCTATGTCACACACGACCGGGACGAGGCATTCGCTCTGGCTGACAGAATCATAATAATGAAGGACGGCAGAATCGACACCGAGGGTACTCCAGAGGAGATATACAACAACCCGAAAACACTCTTCTCGGCCTTCTTTACAGGAGACGGGACAAGTCTTCCCTCCGCCCTTATCTACGGCCCGGAGAGCAGAGGAAATATTTTCTTCAGGCCTGAGAATGTCTCTGTAATAAGCGACGAGCCGCTTGAGCCGGGACTCTACCCCAACCACATAGTCTTCAACGGCTGCACGATAGAGTCTGTCGAATACAGAGGAGAAGGCTATATGATTCTCATGACATTCAACACACACCCCATCATGGCCTTCTCGAGGCTCAAGCCCAGAAAGAAGACGGTGTCGATAATGCTCCTGAAGGATTCTGTATTAAGATTGAATTGAGGGAATCTACACTTTTATTCCACTTCTCTGTAGAATGGAGAAGATGAAGAGAATACTTCTAATGACAATATTGCTGGCCGTACTTCTCCCCCTCAGTGCGGGATTCTCCCCTTCCCTGACGCTTCAGTGCGGAGCAGAGACACTCTTCTACAAAGAAAACGCATACCTCTCGGGAGAAGCAGGAATCGACGTAAGTCTTCTTGGATATAAGTTCGGGTGCGTCACAATATCACTTCCGCTTTCGGTTAATTATGTAACGAAGAGCCTGTCATCCTCCTCTCTTCTCTCACCCTCATATTTCAAGAACGGAATCGGGCTTGAGGGACTCGTCGAGACCGGAAAGAGGGGTTACTCCCTTGCCGTATACTACGGCTACGAGAAATTCAACAGTGAAAATGCGCTTCAGAAATACATCATGGTCAGGGTAGGATTCCACGTCATTCTCAATGATTACCTCTCCCTTGTTCTCCCTTTGAGCTATACATACACTCCCTCGGGAAGTGAAGCTGCTTTTTCCATTGCACTACGCACAGGAGGCGAGATATGACACTCATCCTCATCCTCTCTCTCATCCTCACACTCTTTCCCTCCTGCGATAACACAATAGAGACAAGAGATATACATGTAATAACAGTCGCCGATGACTTCTACGGAAAACAATTTCTTAAAAATGTTATCAACGATCAGGCGGCTCTGATAGATGAGTTAAAGACATTACCCGGTAATGTCCATATATATGCATACACCTCCCAGAGAG
>CAVJJV010000186.1:0-4510 GCA_963650055.1 Comamonas kerstersii
GATGCCACCTCGAGAGATTCAACACGGGAGGAATGATTCCCGACTACCACACCAATGTAGATATCATGACACACCTCGGAACTCACTGTGAGTGTCCGTACCACCACTTTGAAGGCGGAAAGGATTCGGCATCCCTTCCCCTGACTTCATTCATGGGAAGAGCACTCTACTATGAATTCAAAGACCTTGAGGCGAATGCACATATAACCCCGGCCGACCTGGACAGGGCATTCGGAGAGAGAATCAAGCCCGGCGATGTCATCATCATCGATTCAGTCCATAAACTTCCACCCTTCACTCCAGAGACGAACGGTCCCAACGACAAAAGGCTCTTCGTCAACGGAGATACAGCAAGGTGGTGTGTGGAGCACTCTGTCAAATGTGTCGGCTTCGGAGACGGAGTATCGATTGAGAACAGCAACGAGGACGTGAAGCCCTTCCATGATATCTGTATGGCTGAGGACATCACATTTCTTGAAGTATTGAAGAACCTCGACGAGCTGGAAAAGGATACGTTCTTCATCTCCTTTGCTCCGATGTACATTAAGGGACTCGACAGCTGCCCCGTCAGAGTCTATGCAATAGAGGGACTGGAGGAATTCTCGTAAGAGATTTTCTCTTCATGACTGCCCGGAAATAAATACTCCGGGCATTTTCATGTCGTTGCTCTCTCGACTATGACCGGTCTCAGCGTAAGAACGTGTCCGGCTTTTCCTCCATTCAAAATCTTTAAAAGGTTTTCTGAAGCAAGAAGTGATGTCTCATGGAGTTTTGTGTCTATGCTGCTGAGGGCGGGGTTGCTGATCGAGGCGTAGCGGGAGTTGTTGAGTCCCATGACGGCGATATCATCAGGTATTGAAATACCGTGTTCGATTAAAACGTGCATCGAGGAGAGAGCCGTATAGTCGTCGACATAGATGACGGCATCAGTTTCAGGGTGGGCGGAGAGAAATCTCTCGGTTGCATCACGGATGGCATCGTCCCCGTCCCCGCTCTCGATTTCGACTCCATTGAGGCCGCAGTACTCCAGACCTTCTCTGAAGCCTTCCCTCTTGAGGCTGTTACTCGGCGTATAGTGGTCCAGGAAGAATGCAAAGTGCCGTCTTCCCTTATCGTAAAGAAGCTTTACGGCATCTCTCACACCTCTCTTCTCGTCCGATAGGATGGAGTATATGTTATCTCCTTCGAGTAAACCGTTGCAGAGCATTACGGGAGTTGACGCCAGATATGTCTTTACCGCTTCAAGAACCCCGTCATTCTGGTAGACGGAGCCCATGAGAATGAGTGCATCCACACGACGGCGGCTGAGAAAGCGGATATACTCCGCCTGGCTCCCCCTCTCCGTTCCGGTATTATATATAATTGATGTGTAACCGTTCTTCCTGAGCTCTTCGAGAATGTAATAAACTCCCTCTGTGTGATGTGTGGTTCTGAGGTCGGCTATGAGAATTCCCACAAGCTTTGCACTCTTCATGACGAGGCTCCGGGCGGTATCATTCTGGATGTAGTTCTGCTCCTCAAGGATTTTGAGAATCTTCTCCCTCGTCTCCTTCTTCACATACGGGTAGCCGTTGATGACTCTCGAGACAGTCGATGCCGATACCCCGGATAGTGCTGCTATTTCATATATGGTTGCAGTCTTATCTTCCACCGTTCCTCTCCATTTCATGAATAGTCTTCACCACCCACTCATGCACAGGGACGGGAATACCGAGTTCGGACGCCTTTCTCAAGACTTCTCCAGAGATTGAATCGACCTCTGTCTTTCTTCCCTTTTTTATATCCCAGTAGATTGATGTATAGCCGTCCTTTGCATTCAATGCGGTTCTCTCTATCTCTTCAATCACCGTATCCTTATCGAATGAAAGTCCCATTGCATCGGCGACAGTTACCGCTTCGGAGGCAAGAGAGCGCATCTTTTCATTGATCTTCCTCACACTGACTATGCTCCCGAGAGGAACTCCGTATACGGCGGTGAGGGTGCTCGCAGCGGTATTTGTAAAAAGCTTATGCCACACCTCGTAGGTGATGTCTGATGATACAACACACTCGAGTCCGGAGTGTCTGAATGCAGAAGCAATACCTTCGAGGAGAGAGGAGTCTCCTTCGAGGAGTCCTATCGATGTCATTCCGCTTCCACCGTGGCTGATTACACCAGGAGAGATAAGCGAGCTGTTATGCTGACTTGTTCCTATTATTATATGGTCCCTCCTGCAATAGTCCGCCATCACACCATCGTGCCCCGCTCCGTTCTGGAGAGTCATGAGGTATGTATTCTCCCCGATAAGTCTTTCCGCCTTTGCGAGAGAGCGACGGTTGTCCATCGATTTGACAAAGAGGATTACCAGATCCGCCTTTCCGATTGAAGAGGGGTCGGCCACAGCATGAGGACGGAAGACTTTCTCCGAGCCGTCAAGCTCGATTATCCTTATCCCCGAAGCGTTTATGATATCTTGAGTATCATCATTCCTGCATACAAGATAGACATCATTCTCCTCTGAGAGATAACCGCCGTATAAAGAGCCCATGGCACCGGAGCCCAGAATCACTATCTTCACTTCTTTTCCTTTCTGCAATCGAATGCAACACTCCCTTGATTATTACACACCGCATCCTCATCCTCAAGGTGGAAAAAGATAACTTTTTCACCATTATTCTGAATCTTGGGTTAAAATCAGAGAAGTCTGGAATAAAACAATACAGGAGAGAAAGAATATGGACAGCAGACTCAATCCGCTCTTCACACCATGGAAGATAGGCTCATGTGAAATCAAGAACAGAATCGTGTTGACAAGTATGGGAGGAACCGACCTCTTCGGCTGGATGGAGAAGAACCATTTCGACAGGGACGGGGCTGAATTCATCATGAGAGTTGCAGAGAACAACTGCGGCCTCGTGCTTCCCGGATGCCAGCCTGTCTACAACCCGATGTTCGGCCAGTGGCTCCATAAGAACAAAAGAATGTACAGAAAGCTCAAGGAGTGGATGCCCGCTTTCCATAAGACGGGAGCGAAACTCTTCGTGCAGCTCACGGCAGGATTCGGAAGATCCTTCACTGTCTCCGAGATGATGGAAAAACTCTACACAAACCCGGTACTCAATGTGCTGAGCAAGCCTTTCATGAATCTCGACAAGATTACAGCTTCAGCCTCCCCCTCCCCCAACAGATGGTCCGACAAGGTACCCTCGAGGGAGATGACAAAGAAGGAGATAGAATACATGATCTACTCCTTTGCAGAGAGTTCGAGACTTCTCAAGGAAGCAGGAGTCGACGGAGTTGAAGTCCATGCAGTCCATGAGGGCTATCTTCTCGACCAGTTCACACTCGGATATGTAAATAAACGAACCGACGAATACGGCGGGAGCTTTGAAAACAGATACCGCTTCGCCGTGGAAATCGTAAAGGCGATAAAGAAGGCATGCGGAGACGATTTCCCCGTCTCCCTCCGCTACAGCGTCGTCAGCAAGACCAAGGGCTTCAGAGAAGGTGCGCTCCCGGGAGAGGAATACAGAGAAGTCGGACGTGATATGGCGGAGAGCGAGAGAGCTGCAAAGTATCTTGAAGAGGCAGGCTACGACATGCTCAACTGCGACAACGGCACCTACGACGCATGGTACTGGGCCCACCCGCCGATCTATATGCCTGAAAACTGCAATCTCGAGGATGTAGAACACATAAAGAAATTCGTCTCGATTCCGGTAGTGGCTGCAGGAAGACTGGATCCGGTTGTAGCAGCAGAAGCAGTAAAGGAAGGAAAACTCGACGGAGCGGGATTCGCGCGTCCCTTCCTTGCAGACCAGGAGTGGGTTACAAAGCTCATCGAGGACCGCAGGGATGACATAAGGCCCTGTATCCTCTGCCACAACGGATGCTTCAACATGTGCCACTACAAGGGAGTTCCGAACGACCAGGACCTCTCTGACTCTCTACACCTTGCACGCTGTGCAGTCAACGCAGAGACGATGCAGTGGAAGAAACACAGAATCATCAGGACGACAAAGCCGAAGAGAGTTGCAATAATCGGAGGCGGCATCGGAGGCATGGAGAGTGCACTAGTACTCAGGAAGAGAGGACACAACCCTGTCATCTATGAAAAGAACGACCACCTCGGAGGAACATTCGTTGCAGCATCCGCCGAATCGTATAAGGGAAAGCTCAGAGATCTACTCAAGTGGTACATCAGAGAGATAGAGAAGAACGGTATCGAAGTGCACCTGAATACGGAAGTGAAAGATATAAAGGATGTGAAGGCAGATGAGTACATCATCGCCACAGGAAGTAAGCCGCGCATTCTCAACAGGGTCCCGGGTTTCGAGAAGACAATCGAGGCATGCGAGTACCTCACGGGTACCCCCGTCGGGGAGACTGTTGCAGTCATCGGCGGAGGACTTACGGGATCCGAGATAGCCTATGAACTTGCACTCCAGGGAAAGAAACCCGTAATCATCGAGATGCTTGACGATATAATAAAGCAGAAGGGAGTATGCCTTGCAAACAGCTCGTACCTCA
>CAVJJV010000187.1:0-12003 GCA_963650055.1 Comamonas kerstersii
ACAATGCCGTACTCGAGAAGGCTATGGAAATCTATGCACGCCTCATCAACGAAGGTCTGATGACGGACTACACCGACTGGGACCAGTACATTGCTTCCTTCAACACAGGAAAGGCAGTCGGTCTCATCCAGGGCAACTGGATTCTCTCATCCATTCAGGCAGCTGAAGACCAGTCAGGCAAGTGGGCTGTCTGTCCGCTTCCGTCACTTGACGGCGTAGACGGCGCAACCAACTATTCCAACTCCGGCGGCGCAAGCTGGTATGTATCTTCCGCATGCAGCAACACGGACCTTGCATATGACTTCCTGAAGACCACACTCGGCTCATCACTCGAGCTCTACGACAACATCCTTGTCTCCAACGGCGTCATCACAACCTACCTCCCGGCAGGAGAGAGCGAAAAGTATCAGGATCCCGTCGAGTTCTATGCAGGACAGAAGGTATATGCAGACATAGTCGAATATGCCAAGGGCGTTCCCGCTTGTGATTTCGGCTCCTACTACAACGACATCAGATCTGCCATAACAGTTGCAATCACCAATGTCGTCCAGAAGGGCGCAGACATAAAGAGCGAGATGAAGACAGCTCAGGAAACAGTTGAATTCGCAATCGGCGAATAAGATTTACACTCTCATGGGGCAGGTCCAACCGCCTGCCCTTTTCTTATAAAGGAGTATGTTAAAGTGGCGAAAAAAGGATTAACCCTATCGAAGAAGCAGAATATAACAGGCTGGATATTTCTCCTTCCTGCAGCAGCCCTGATCTTCCTCTTCTGCTTCTACCCGATGCTTCAGGCAGTAATCCTCTCCTTCAAGAGGGGGAACAACCAGAACGAGAAGTGGGTGGGACTGCAGAACTATGCACGGCTCTTCAAGGACAAGACATTCAGGGAATGTCTCTTTAACACAGTCTTTTATTTTCTGATCCAGGTTCCGATCATGCTGGTACTTGCGCTCATACTTGCGCAGATGCTCAATAATCCGAAACTCAAGGGGAAAGCGGTGTTCAGAACCCTCATATTCCTCCCCTGTGCAACCTCCCTAGTCTCGTACTCGATGATCTTCAAATCACTCTTCGCGACGAACGGACTTATAAACACAATGCTGGGGTGGATGCATCTCTCTCCCGTGGACTGGTTCAACAATGCCTGGACGGCGAGATTCGTCATCATCATCGCCCTCATATGGCGCTGGACGGGATACAATATGGTATTCTACCTTGCTGGACTCCAGAATATAGACTCATCAATCTACGAGGCGGCTACAATCGACGGCTGCTCCCCGATGAAGAAGTTCTTCTCGATAACGGTTCCCCTCCTGAGGCCCACAATCGTCCTCACGGCCATAATGAGTACATCGGGTACCCTCCAGCTCTTCGACGAGTCTGTAAACCTCACGGGAGGAGCCCCAGGAAAGGCCACGATGACACTGGCCCACTATATCTACAACACAACATTCGTAGATACCCCGAACTTCAACTATGCGGCGGCACTCTCCGTCTTTATTCTCGTCTCGATAGCCGTGCTCTCGATATTCCAGATGAAGGTAGGTGATAAACGTGACTAACAAGAAAGTTAAGGATACAGGACTCCGTATCAGCTATGTAGTATTGACCATCGCCGCCGTACTCTCGGCATTCCCGCTCTACTACATGCTCTCCGGAGCTACAAACCAGAGTATAGACATCATCCGCGGTCGTCTCATCCCCGGAAAGTACCTTATAGAGAATTTCAAGACCCTCGTTGAAAACCAGAACCTGGGGCGGGCGCTCTTCAATTCCTTCAAAAACAGCATCGTCGTCACCGTTCTCACCCTTGCTGTATGTTCGATAGCAGGATACGGCTTTGAAATCTACCATGACAGGGCGAAGGACAGGCTCATGGCGGTTCTCCTTCTTGCAATGATGCTCCCGTTTGTTGCAACGATAGTTCCGCTCTTCAAGATGTTCAGTAAAATGCATCTCATCAATTCGATGGCGGCCCTTGTGCTTCCGACTATCTCGACACCCTTCATGATCATGCTCTTCAGGCAGTCCGCAAGATCGTTTCCACATGACATCATAGAGGCTGCCAGGCTTGAAGGATTAAGTGAAATAAGAATCTTCTTCACCATGTTCATACCCGTCATGAAATCGACATACGGAGCAGCGGCTACAGTCACATTCATGGGCGCATGGAACAACTACCTCTGGCCGAAGATTATCTTCCAGTCGAACGAAAGCATAACGATGCCCATGCTCGTTGCAAATCTCAAGAGCGTATATTTCGTCGATTACGGCATGCTTATGCTGGGTGTTCTCATATGTACACTCCCGACGGCGGTCATCTTCCTGACACTCCAGAAGAGCTTTGCCAACGGAATAACAGGATCCATCAAATGAGACTGAATCCATACGTGGAAGCACAGATTGAGTTCATGAGGAGAACGGGATATATAAAGGAAAGTACGACCGCACTCTGGAAGAAGGACAACAGAAAAAGAAGAGAGGGAAAGAGAGGACCCGCGGAATTAAGCTATGAGCTCTTCGCTGAGACCCTCACCACATCCTTCCGTCTTGCCTTCGTCTCCCGGGACGAAAGTATCGCCTACCCCTACCGTGAGCTTACCGATGATGACAGACACCGCTACTGGAATGAACACAGGAATCTCTTCACGCGTTACAGCGGAGATTCATTCGGGGAGGAGGAAGTGGCGGACATAATCTACAAGAGATTGAGAGAAGAGGAATATTTTAAGAATGTCGAGGAAATACTACTTCAGCTCGAAAAAGAGAAAGTTTGAAGACGGGACGAAGGAAAATCCCTTCTCCTCACTTAAAAGAATAGAAAGCCTTGCTCTCGTGCGCGGGGATGAGATTCTTCTCGCCGCGGGTTCCGTCTTCAAAAAGGAGTACATCCATCTGAGAGAGAAGGACGGAATCAGGATATCCCGCTACGGGAAGGGCCGCCGTCCTGTCATAGATGCACTTGGAGAAGGTATCTGGTACGAAGATTACGGCACCCCGCTCGACAACCCCGCCCACAGATGGAAGGGGGAAGTCTCCTCGACGGTTCTCCTCTTTGATTCAAACGACATCACAATCGACGGAATTGAGGTACGCAACAGCGACTCCGACACCTCCCGGTACCGTGACGGGGAGAGGATGGACAGAACAGGCATCGCAGTAACAGCCCGTAACAAGGGGACTATCAGCGGTATTACAATCACTGATGTATATGTAACCTCGGTCAGGGGAAACATATATGACAAGCATCTCTCGAACGGAGGGATATACTTCACGGCGGTAAAGCCGGATGGCGGAAACCCGCTCATCCCCCGCTTCGACAATGTGCTTCTGTCAAAATGCTTTGTAAAAAACACCTCCCGCTGGGGAATCGCCGTAGGCTACACATACCTATGGGATAAATTTCAAGGAAAGATGACAAGCGAGAGTACATTTATGACATATGGAAACACAGGCATAAGAATAGAGGATACCTATGTCAGGAACATCGGGGGAGACGGAATAACTGTGATGTACTCGCTCTACCCCACGGTCACAAGGTGCCGTGCCGACAGTACGGCGGAGGAGATGAATGACTTCTGGTATACCGAGCCCGGAGATAGAATGGGAAAGGTCGCAGCTGCAGTCTGGAGCTGGAAGTGCCTCGGAGCCCTCTTCGAGTACAACGAGGTCTACGACACCAGGCTCAACCAGGACGGGATGGCATATGATGCAGACAGCGGCTGGGGTACAGTTTACAGAAACAACTACAGCCGTCTGAATGAAGGGGGCGCAGTGATGTTCTGCCTGGACGAGGCAGTCTCGTCCGTCTATGAGAAGAACATATCGGACGATGACCTGGGAGGAGTATTCTCCCCCTCTGGTTGTCCCGACGGAGAGTTCAGAGACAACCTCATCTACAGGAGGGCGTCGACTCCCCTTCTTAGAAAGAGGATGAGCGACGGAAGATACAGAACTGAAAACAACAGAGAAATAATAATTGAAAGGAAACGATGATGAAGACGAAAGGCCGTGTAACAATCCCGACTGACCTCAATATAGTGAAAGAAACACTCATGACAGCAGAGAAACTCGGAGCAGATGCCCTCAGGGACTGCGACGGAACTGAGTTTCCCCCCGAGCTTGCTCAATCGGGCATGAAAATCTACAAGACGTACTACACGACACGCAAGGACAACGTATGGGCACTCTCCCACCCTGATGAAATCCAGGAGATGTACATAGCCACATCCCCGCGTGTGGCTGAGGGTGACTATCTCGAGATTCCCCTCATGGCGGGAATCTATCCGAAGATGATAAAGGTCAACCCCGAGGGGAGGGAGAAATGGTGGGAGGTCATAGACAGGACGACGGGAGAAGTTGTCGAGAACTGGACGTATGACGAGAATACAATCTCTGTCAGAGTCAGGACAAAGGCATACCACAGCTATACTGTGTCTTTTCTGGCCTTCATCATGTGGGACCCCGTCCATATGTACAATGCCGTCACGAACAACTGGAACATAACACCCCAGATAACATTCGATGTCAGGCAGCCTGAAACCCACCGCTACTCTCTCGGGAGACTCAGGACCTTCATAGAAGAACACCCCTATGTCAGCGTCATCAGATTCACTACATTCTTCCACCTCTTCACTCTCATCTTCGACGAGATGGCAAGAGAAAAGTACGTGGACTGGTTCGGCTATTCAGCCTCCGTCTCCCCGTACATACTCGAGAAATTCGAGAAGGAGGCCGGATACCCCTTCAGGGCCGAATACATAATCGACAAAGGATACTACAACAACCAGTACAGAGTTCCATCGAAGGAATACAAGGATTTCATGGCCTTCCAGCGTAGAGAAGTCAATGCTCTCATCAGAGAGTTCACCGATATATGCCACAGTTACAAAAAGGAGGCGATGATGTTCCTCGGAGACCACCATATAGGGGTAGAGCCCTTTATGGATGAATTCAAGTCCTCCGGCATAGATGCGATAGTCGGCTCTGTCGGGAACGGATCGACACTCCGTCTCATCAGCGATATTCCCTCTGTCAGGTACACAGAAGGCCGTTTCCTTCCCTATTTCTTCCCAGATGTATTTCATGATGGAGGAGATCCGATAAAGGAGGCGAAGGAGAACTGGGTGACGGCAAGGAGAGCAATCCTCCGTAAGCCCATCGACCGCATAGGATACGGCGGCTACCTTACGCTTGCTCTCAAATTCCCCGCGTTCATGGATTATATAGAGTCCGTATGTGATGAATTCAGAACACTCTATGACAACGTGAAGGGGACGACCCCCTACTCGTTCAAGAAGGTTGCGGTACTCAACAGCTGGGGACGCATGAGAAGCTGGGGGGCACATATGGTCCACCATGCACTCTACCAGAAACAGAATTACAGCTACGCGGGAGTAATCGAGATTCTCTCGGGAGCTCCCTTCGACACGGTATTCATAAGCTTCGACGATATCATCGAGAATCCCGCTGTCCTCTCCGATGTCGACACCGTCATCACAATCGGGGACGGAGACACGGCACATACCGGCGGCGTCTATTGGGAGAATCCCATCATCTCCGAGCGCCTGAGAGCCTTCGTCTACAACGGAGGAGGATTCATAGGCGTCGGAGAGCCTTCGGGACACCAGTATGAAGGACGCTTCATACAGCTCTTCGATATCCTGGGAGTGGAGAAGGAGACGGGATTCACCCTCGGATACGACAAGTACAACTGGGATGTGCATCCTCATTTCATAACGGAGGAAAGAAACGGGGACTATGACTGGGGAGAAGGGAAGAAGAACATCTATGCACTCGAAGGTACGACGATACTCGCCCTCTCCGACAGCTCGGTGCAGGCTGCAGTAAGGGAATGCGGAAAAGGTCGCGGAGTATATCTATCGGGTCTTCCCTACACGGCCGAGAATGCACGCCTCCTTCTGAGAGCGGTTCTATGGGCATCTGGAAGCGAGGATCTGCTCCACACCTGGTACAGCACCAACGTGAACGTCGATGTAAACGCCTACATAAAGAACGGGAAATACTGTGTTGTCAACAACACGTACACACCGCAGACGACAACGATATACACAGGTGATGGAAAATCATTCTCACTCACCCTCAAGGAGAACGAGATTATCTGGTACACAATCTGATGAAGCCCCGCCTAGGCATTCAGGATGACGCAGCAGGAGCATATACCGCCGCTGAAGGAGTAATTGACCTCCCCCTGGTATTTCCTCGCAGTCGTTATTATGCTGTCTATTCCTATGCTGCGGTTTACCGGAAGTCCGTTCTCCAGCTTTATGTCCTCTGACGGATTGGAGACCAGGATGACTGTCTTCTCCCCCACACGCCTTATATCTACGGAGAGAGGACCCGGATTCTTTGTCTTCTCCAGTGCATGGATGGCATTTTCAAGAAGATTGGAGAGTATTGAAACATAATCGACGTCCTTTATACCGGAATGTGCGGGAGTGTCGGCAGAGGCCGAGAATTCCACACCCGCCTCTACAGCCTTCCTGGAGTAGGAGGTGAGAATCCCGTTCACCACGATGTGCGGGCACCAGGATTTCTGATTATCCCCGCTTTCCGGGCGGCTACCCAGGTACTCGAGAATCTCGCTGCACTTCCCCTCGCGTGCAAGGGAGGAAAGATACTCGTTGTGGTGTCTCATGTCGTGCCGGAACCGTCTTATCTCGTCTTCTCTCTCCCTGACATTCCCGACATAATTATCCATATAAACAAGATTCTGTTTCAAAGCCTCGTCTCTTCCTTCCTTATGCATGTAGTAGATGATGCTGAGGCTGACTATGTTCGATGCCGCGAATGCCGCGATGTCGAGAAAGAAGAAGAAAAAAAGCTTCCTGTCTTTCCAGTTTTCCCCGGCCATAAGCGAAATCATTACTAGAAAGAGGATGAAGTAGATTATAGAAGATACGAAGAGTCTGATCCAGCTCTTCGACTGGAAGCCGCTCACTTCTCTTATAACCGGTCTGATGAATCTCCTGTAGGCAAGAAGAAGCGGAATACAGAATATGAACTGGAGAACTGCACGTACCAGGTATGCGGCAATATCATATCCGGGCGGAACAAGAATATTGGAGAGCATGACGGAGAAAGGCCAGATAATGCAGAATACGGTGCCGTATGTCACCCAGAGATAGCATTTCTTCCATAAACCGTCTGCCGACGCATATATGAATGTCGCCCAGAAATAGATGAACGAAATCAATACGGCAGAAGGCAGTCTGACAGACCGGGATAGGAGACTGTAGCAGAAATAGACGATAAGGAAAAATATGACTCCTGCACTCATCCATAAGAGAGAGGTCTTTCTTATGGAGAATCTTCTTTCCTCCAGAAGCACCGCGGCACTCAGATGAATGGAGAAGAGGATGAAGCATACCACTACAGCGGTAAGAGCGTATTTACTTTCCAGCACTGCGCTTCGCCTCCCCTATGTAATAAGCGAAAAACTGCTCTTTGAGAGCCGTCCTAACCCTTCTGGGGACAGGAATCACCGCACCGTTGTCCATCACAAGGCTGTTGGATGAGAAACAACGGGTATGGGTGAGGTTGATGATATATGAACTTCCGCACCTGACAAGTCCCTTTCCGACAAGTATCTTCTCTTCAAGCTCCGCTGTAGTGTACCAGGACGGAAGCTTGAGGCCGTTTGTGAGGGTGAATATGCGCTTCTTGTTGACTGTCTCGATATAAACGATGTCCTCGAGTGCCACAGAGTAGACCTTACCTCCGGAGGAGAGGAGAATCCAGGTCTTCGTCTCTCTTTTTTTGACAGCCCTCTCGAGCGAGGCATCGAACTTCTCCTGGGTGTAGGGCTTTCTTATGTAGTCGAATGCATGGAGGGAGAAGGCTTCGAGGGCGAAATCGGAACTGGATGTTATGAAGATTATATCCGGATTTCCGCCAATGCGGCCGAGTTTCCTCGCACAGTCCGTTCCCTGCATCTCCGGCATGTAGATATCGAGTAGGACGATATCGGGCCCGCCTGTCTTCTCCGCATCCTCCAGCATTTCAAAGGGAGAGGAATAAACACTGTAGTCAAGCGGGGTATTGGGATGAGAGGAGATATAAAAAAGAACGTTGTCCTCTATTTTCTTTCTTTCAACAGGGTTGTCGTCGCAGATGAAAATCCTAACCATTCTCTCTGTCCGTATCTTTATGGTAGCTGAAACTCAGCATCGTGATGTCATCGAACTGCGAGGCATTCCCGACAAAACTGTCGACATCCCTTTTAACCTCTTCGATAAGATCCTCCGGCTTTTTCTCCCTGTTTCTGTTAAGAACATCCCTCAGCCTCTTCTCTCCGTAGAGCTCCTTTGAGGAATCGGTTGCCTCGGTTACGCCGTCCGTATAGAGAAAGAGGGAGTCACCGTCCGAGAGCTCGAGGCTGCAGAGGCGGTATCTGGTCTCTTCGAATCCCGCAAGTACAAAATTACACTTTGTTCTCAAATACCCGTATTCACCGTCCGCCGGCTTCAGAAGCGGAGGATTGTGGCCTGCGTTGACATAATCCAGGTGTCCCGAGGCGATATCGATCACCCCGAGCCATGCCGTTACGAAGAGCCCCTCTTCGTTGGCTTCACAGAGAAGTCTGTTCACCTTTGTGAATACTTCGTCGGGACGTGTCCCCTCCTGGGCTCTGTCCTTGATCAGCGTCTTTGCGATGACCATGAAGAGTGCTGCGGGAACACCTTTACCGGAGACATCAGCTATGACAAGGGCAAGGTGATTCTCATCGACGAGGAAGAAGTCATAGAAGTCGCCTCCGACCTCCCTGGCAGGTGTCATCACGGCGTAGATATCGAATTCCTTCCGTGCGGGGAAGGCGGGGAAGACACAGGGAAGCATCGATGTCTGGATGTGAGTCGCAACTTCCAGTTCGGACTCTATCTGCTGTTTTTCCCGGCTGTCCCTGATCTGACACTCCAGAAGCCTCCGAGTCCTGTCGGAGAGAGTGGAGCATATGACAGTCAGGCCGAAGAGAATGAGGGACCGGGGAAAAAAATAGAAGAGTATTACACGTTTGATGGTTTCCCCCGTGACGATTCTCGGTCCGTCAGTCGAGATAGCCTTGAGTAGATTGCTGTCCCATTCCCCGTAATAGGTCCCGATAATGAGCGAAATCCCCATACAGACAACAGAAAATCCCCAGAGGCCGTATGAAAACCGCCTGGAATAGTAGTGGCAGCCGAGAACAACCGGTATGGCCCAGGCGAGTATGGCGTGGCTCGGGAGAGCGGAGGAGAGGAAAGTAATACCGAAGATACAGCAGAGCAGAAAATAATACTTGAGACGGGGAGAATCCTGATTGATGCGGCGGATGAGAAACGTAGGAAGAAGGAGAAAGAACATTCCCCCGAGAGTTGCAGTATTCATTATGCCTTCCGGTACAATGAAGACTCCCAGAAAGTTCAAAAGCCAGATAGCCGCCATCACCCCCGCCAGGATCTGCATACAGCGGACAGAGTACATATTAGCCTGTTTCTCGTTTTCTCTGAGTGCCGGTAAGTATTCTTCACTTAAAACAACATCCACCTGTCTTTTTCTCCTTAATCTTCATGATACATATTTTCTCACGAAAAGCCTCTTTTTTCCCCTTCTTAATTAACCAATTTCGAAAAGAAATCTACCATTCCGGCAATAAAGGAAAAAGAAATGCTCTCTTTTGATATCATGGGCGGTATGAGTACAAAAGAACAGGATTTCGCCATCGAGGAGAGACTCTCCGAGTTGTCGCCTTGGCTCTATAAACGTTACAGGGACTGCTTTGTAATATCGGGAAGGATGCTTACAAGGTATGAAAATTATTTTCCCGACTTCACGGACCACTCCCGTCTCCACACCATGGACATACTGGATCTCTGCAGCCGTCTCATCGGCAGCCAGCTCGACAAGTTGAGTGCCGAAGACCTTTATGTACTCCTTATGAGTGCCCTCTTCCATGATGTGGGCATGGGCGTCTCGTATTCCGACTTCGAAGAGTTCAGAAAGATTCTCGGCATAGCCGTCCCGGAAGATGACACGAAGCGGGCATGGGCCGTGAGAGACTACCACCAGGAACTCTCGGCTCTTTTTCTGGAGAAGTATTACCGCATTCTGGATTTTCCGAACGAGAAGTATCTGAAGGCCGTCGTCCAGGTATGCAGGGGACACAGAAAGAGAGACCTCATGAACGAAGAGGAATACCCGCCGCTCTTTGAAGTGGAAGACGGGAAGACAGTATACCTGCCGTACCTGGCAGCCCTCATATGCCTTGCAGACGAACTCGATATATCACAGGACAGGAACATAAGCTTCGTCTACGATGTAGACAGTATGCCGAACGAGAAAGACCGCACGGAATTCAGAAAGCATATGGCTGTATACAGTGTGGAGCTTGAAGAAGAGAGAGTAGTCGTCAGGGCGAAGACGGATGACGAGAAGATAAGAAAAGGTGTCGAGGAAGTCTGCACCAAGCTCCAGGGGAAACTTCTCTCCTGCAGAAAGGCCGCCGCGGAGAGATCTCCGTTTACAATTCCGCAGAAAGAGGTCGTGCTTCTTTTCGATGAAGGAGAATAACATATGACAAGAATGGACAGGCTTTTCCACCTCAGTGAAAACGGGACTACGGTGAGGAGGGAGATCGGAGGCGCATTGACAAGCTTCTTCTCCGTTGCGTATGTAATCTTTGTCACTCCAAGCTATCTTTCACTCACCGGGATGGACTACACGGGAGTTCTCCTTGCAACATGCCTCTCGTCCGCTTTCGGATGTTTTCTCTCCGCTCTTTTCAACCTCCCATTCATTCTCTCCCCGGGCGTGGGACTCAACGCATTCTTCACCTACACGCTCTGTCTCACCATGGGATATACATATGCAGAGTCCCTTGCGGTAGTATCAATCTCAGGCATTCTCTTCTTCATCATCAGCATCACACCCCTGAGAGACAAGATGGTCAACTGCATACCTCCGAGCATGAAGAGTGCAATCAGTGCCGGCATGGGCATGTTCATCGCCCTCATAGGACTGTTGAATACAGGTATAATAAGAGCGGAGAACGGAACACTGCTTCTCGGAGACCTGAGTGTGCCGTCTGCATTTCTTTCGGTATTGAGCCTCCTCATAACGGGAACATTGATGGCCTGGAAGGTGAAAGGCGCAATGCTCATAGGAATTGTCGTCACCACTCTACTGGGCTTTCCCCTCGGTGTGACAAGCGCCCCCGAATCTATGAGTATTTCGTTCGGCGCCCTCAGAACGCTCTTTCTCGCTCCGGACTATGCGGGAATCTTCTCTCTCGGAATTCTACCCCTCGTTACAGCCGTAGTCACATTCACCATGTGTCTATGCTTCGATACCATCGGGGCCCTCATATGTATTGCAGGAGCCGGTAACCTCCTGAACGAAAAGGGAGAACTCGGAAGAAACAGCCGCGGCATGACAGCCGTAGCAGTCGCATCCGCTCTGGCTCCCCTCATCGGCTCCCCCGCCGTGGGAATTCCGGTCGAGGGGTCGACGGGTGTTGCTGACGGGGCGAAGACGGGACTCTATACAGCAGCGACGGGAGTTCTCTTTCTCCTCGCGACCCTTATTTCTCCTGTTGCCTCCATAATACCGAGTGCAGCAACATCCCCGGCCCTCATCCTCATCGGAATGCTCATGATAGGGAACGCCGCGAATATCTACTGGCACAAGGTGGAGATAGCACTTCCATGCTTTCTTACAATGATCATGATTCCATTTACATATTCTGTAGCAGACGGGATAGGTGTCGGCTTCATATCATACACAGCCGTTGCACTTGTCACAGGAAGGGGGAAAAAGGTTCCTCCGATCACCTGGGGGCTCTCGATAATGTTCATCGTAATGTACATACTTTCAGCCCTGTAGGAGGAAGCTGTAATCAACAACCCACGGGTCAAGACCCGGGGTATGAGAGGTGAAAACAGCTCATACCCTTGTTGATTAGCCTAAGCCTTCAGATTCGGTGACGGATTTGCTGGCTACGTT
>CAVJJV010000188.1:0-9718 GCA_963650055.1 Comamonas kerstersii
GACAGACAGACAGACAGACAGACAGACAGACAGACAGACAGACAGACAGACAGACAGACAGACAGACAGACAGACAGACAGACAGTGAGCTAGTCAGTAAGCCAGTCAGTAAGCCCGTCAGTAAGCCAGTCAGTAAGCCAGTCAGACAGAGCAATATTGAACTATTGAGAATCATTTCAATGATGATGATTGTCTTTCATCATTTTGCAGTTCACGGCGGGTTTATCTGGGAACAATCTGATGCTTCCATACCACACTTCTGGTACAACCTGATTTCGATGGCCGGCAAAATCGGCGTCGATGTCTTTGTTCTGATTAGCGGGTACTTTCTCATAGAAAGCCGGAGCGGGTTATTCAACTTGAAGAAACTGTTGAAATTCTGGGGACAGGTGTTCTTTTACTCCGTTGGTCTCTATGCCGTATTTTCATTGATCAAAGGTGATGATTACGGAATCAAGACTCTTCTGAAATCTCTCTTTCCGATTACCTTTTCTTCATGGTGGTTTGCGAGTACCTATTTCGTGCTCTACCTCATTCATCCGTTCTTGAATATCTTCCTCAATTCACTGGATAGGCGGAAGTATCAAACTCTGCTCGTAATTCTTGTCACCATGTGGTCTGTGATTCCAACGATCATAAACCGGAGTGTCGGCTGGAGTTATCTGGGATGGTGCGTGACGCTCTATTCGATTGCAGGATATGCCCGTCTGTACGGATTCAATAAGATATTCACCACAAAACGGTATTTCATCCTATGGGCTGTATTTTCTTCATTGACATATTTATCAAGTATGGCATTTACAATTCTGGGAACAAGATGGAAGGTGTTCTATACACACATATCATATTTCTTCGGCATGGAGAAGTTATCTGTACTGTTGATTTCATTGACACTGTTCATGGCCTTTAGCTCACTTGATATCGGTTATCACAAATGGATAAACACCCTGGCATCGGCAACCTTCGGCGTGTACCTTATCCATGACAGCGATTTCGTCAGATCTTTCTTGTGGGTTGAAGTTTTCCAGAATGCTGAATACCGGAATTCGTTGTTTCTGATTCCTTATTCAATTATCGTTGTAATAGTGGTTTATGGCGTATGTACAGCGATGGATTTATTAAGGAAGGCTGTTTTCGAAAAGCCGTATATGCTTCTTGTGGATAGATATTCAGATTCTCTCATAAAGCCATTTGATAGAATCTGTAGATTCTTCAGAAAGATAGTGTTCGGATAATCGGCTGTGTCTCCCGTGTCCAAGGCAGAATCATTCTTTTGTTTCAGATTAACTTCTGATACAGGCGACCACATAGACATCCAGTTTCCATCCTTAACCTCCGGGGCGGAAGATAGACATAGTCCGGATGTTGGTTAACATAGCCCGTCGGTTGATTCCTCGGACCTCACTGCCGGTATAAATCCTCTCCTGAAATAAGAATGAACCCGCCCTTTGATGTAAAATCAAATCCTGAAGAGCAGATGAAGCCGACTTTGGCAGCCTCGATTCCCTTGATGCCGGCTAGCTGTCTTTTCTCCCTCATGCATTCCTCGTGAGTCATCGGCTTTTCATAATACTTGCATTCGTAGAAGTCATAGAGTTCTCCTGTTCTCTTTATTACACAGTCGAATTCCTCGTTTGTTCTTGTAACTGGATCATCATACCAATATGTTCCGAGATCCTCGATATCACAAAAACCTTCCTTTCCGGACATTCTATGAAAATACTCCAGGGCGATATCTTCGAATCTTCTCGAGATGAAGTCGTTGAGAGCTTTTTCGACAAATCTGTTGTAATACTGATCTTCATTTATTCTTGTAATGGTTCCGGTGGAGCCGAAGATGAAGGAGAAGTAGAAGCGTAGGAGGTTGTCGTTTATCTCATAAAATTGTTTTTTCTTGTCGCTTTTCCTATTAATCGGCTCCGTTTTATTTATGGTATCCATATCGAGCAGGATTTTCAGCTGCTTGTCCAGAAGCCCTGTCTCGGCACTCTTCATACTGTCTCTGATTTCCGTGTATCTTTTCTTACCGTTCTTTATTGTCTCCAGTATCCTTATATCATAAGACTTCCTGATTTCCTTCAACATAATGCTCTCTATGTGAGATCTGATGAGACCGTTCTCCGGAAGAAGAAGAGATATGATATTGTCTTTCAGTGTTCCTTCTGTGTCGATGTTGCTTAGGACATACGGACATCCCCCGAAAACGGCATAGAAGGCTATCCTGTCTCTCACCGGGAGAAACGGATAGAAAAGGGAAGACTCATAATAATCGAATTCCTTGAGATGAATGATGAGGGAGAATCTTCCGAAAAGGGGGTTGTCTTCCCCCAGGAGTTCTCTCATCATCGAGATGTATGATCCGCATAGTATGATTTTGATATTCTCCGGAAGAGTGTCTATTACTCTCTGCATGTAGGAGTCCACCTCATTCTTCTTTCCCGCTTCCTTGAGATAGGGGTATTCGTCTATGATAAGGAGTATCTTCTTCTCAAGTGTTCCGAGATACTCAAACATGGAAAAGATTGAATCGAAACGGAGATGGGGGAGCGAGAGGGCCTCCGATACGCTTTTATAGAGAAGTTCCATATTCCCCTCTATTGTACTTGAAACACATAGATGGTTTATGACAATGCCGTCGAATGACTCCGAGGCCTTTTTTATTAATGTTGATTTCCCGACCCTGCGTTTTCCGTAGACTAGAACTGCAGTCTTTTTCTTCCACTGCCCAAGCTCTTTTTCGAGTGCCGCCAGCTCTTTCTCCCTTCCGATGAACATCTCTTATCTCCTTTTCATTTAGATTCTACGGTAGAAAGAAAGAAACGCCAAGTCTCTGAATAAAAATTCTCTGAAAAATTATTCAGAGAACATTAGGGTGGGTATCACTCACAATCAAAGGGAGAAGAATGCCGTAAAGAGCGCTTTCAATGCCTCGATATCCCTGACTCCTGCCGTCTCATAGGATGAGTGCATCGACAGCTGCGCAGCCCCTATGTCGGCCGTGGGTAGCGAAATCTTCTCTGTCGAGAGATTACCGAGTGTCGAACCGCCGGGAAGGTCGCTGTTGTTGAAGAATACCTGGTACGGGATATCATTCTCCTCAAGGAGTCTTCTTACAAAGGCACCGGTCGAGGCATTTGTTGTATATTTCTGGGAAGCGGCGTATTTGAGGAGCACTCCTCCGTTCATTCTCGGGTGGTTTGTAATATCACTCTTTTCCGGGTATGAGGGGTGTACAGCGTGGCCGTTGTCCGCACTGAGCATGAATGACTTCGAGACTGCGATATGTCTTTCCTCCTCATTCCATCCCAGTGAGAAGGCTATTCTCTCTATTGTGCTTCTTAAAAAGTCGGAGAGAGCTCCCTGTCTCGTGCCGCTTCCGGTCTCCTCGTTGTCGAAGAGGGCCGTCATGTTGATTGAAGTGCTGCTTCTTGTATCCAGAAGTGATACAAGTGATGTGTATGCACATTCGAGGTCATCGATTCTGGGGGAGGAGAAGTATTCCTTTTCCGCTCCTGTGAAGACTGCCGGGGTGCTGTTATAGAGGAAAAGGTCGTAGTCGATTATATCTTCTTTTTTAGAGTTGCATTCTTCTGCAAGAATGGAGAGGAAGCTCTTGTCCCCGTCCGAGAAGAGGGGGAGCATCTCCTTCTGCACCGATATCTTCCAGCCGTTGTTGGCCTCCCTGTTCTGATGGATGGCAAGGGAGGGAATAACGAGGTTGAGTTTATCCCTTAGGTCTATGTGTATTTCTCCGCTCTTTGTGATTACTCTTCCTGCTGCCGAGAGGGGCTTATCGAACCAGGTGTAGAGTAGGAGGCCTCCGTAACTCTCTGTGTTGAGCCTCGAGGGCATTCCGTTTCCCTTTACGACGGGATTCCACTTGATCTTGAAGCATGGAGAGTCTGTGTGTGCCGCTGCAATGTGAAATGAAGCGGGGCTCTCCGGAACGGTGAATGCGATTATTGCCGAAGAGGAGCGCGTGACGAAATACGAGCCGCCTCGTTCTATGTTGAAAGGTTCATCTTCATGGAGCTTTGTAAAACCGTGAGAGACTAAAAGAGCCTCCGCATTGTCCACCGCATGGAACGGGGAGGGGGAGGAGGCGATGAAATTTGTTAATTCTATTACTGAGTCAAGTCTTTCTTTTTCCATATGGAGAGTATGCCACATGAGACTTCATTTGTCATTGAGTTTGATTCCCTTTGTCTTCCACTTGCCGCTGAGGAGCCTCGGGTAGAAGATAGCAACTCTGACAACCCAGTCAAGCCACATTCCCATCTGGGTACCCAGGAGTCCGAGGCCGAAGTATACGCCGAGGATGTGGGCAAAGAAGACACGACAGATCCACATGTCGAGGATGGCGACAACCATTACAAGCTTTACATCTCCCGCTGCGTGGAGAATATTCGGGGTGACGAATGCAAGCGACCATATGAGACGGCATACGCAGTCTATCCTGATGGTCTTTACGGCGATTGCAGTAGCTTCTGCGGAGAGGGAGTAGAACGAGACGATTGTGGGGGTGAAGAGGAAACAGAGTCCTCCCGTTATGGACATACAGAGAGTTGAAATTCTTATGAGCTTTCTCGAGTAGTACATGGCCTCATCGTACTGGTGTGCTCCGCAGCACTGTCCGATTACCGTAATGGATGCAAGGGATATTGCCGTTCCCGGTATGTCTACAAGTGTTTCAAGGTTGTTGAAGACGGCATAGGCTGCAATGGAAGCCGTTCCGAAGGATGCGATGGTAGAGGCGATGAGAATCTTTCCCACATGGAATAGGCACTTTTCCGTCCCTGTAGGAACAGCCTGGCTCAGAATCATTTTTGAAATCTTACCGTTGAACCGGGGTTTGAACGGGGATGGAATATAGAGTTCCTTCTTCGTGTCACAGACGACGATGAACATTATTACGGCACCGACGACACGTGAGATGCAGGATGCAATTCCGACTCCGAGGGCGCCCATGTTATATGAGAATAGAAATACGGCATTACCGACAATGTTTATGACGTTGACGATGATTGATACATTCATCGTTATCGTGCTCCTTCCCATCGATCTGCTTATGGCGTTCGATGCGCTCATCACGGCATAGAAGGGCATGCTTATGAGAATCGGTATGGAGTAGGATATGGCACTCTCGAATACATCCTCCTCGATTGTTCCGTATATGAAGTCGACCGTCTCGTTACGGAATACAAGAAGAAAGAGGGAGGTTACAACGGAGATTATGAGAACGAGGTTCACCAGCTGCTTGCAGCTCTCCCTCGCCCTTTCCTTCTCCCCCATGCCCAGAAGCTGGCAGGCAACGACGCTTCCTCCCGTTGCGAAGGCCATGATGACCTGGATGAGGAGATTCTGGATTGTGTTTATACAGCTGACCCCGCTCACTGCAGCCTCTCCCGCCTGGGCGACCATCAGGGTATCTGCAATGCCGACTCCGACGGAGAGAGCGGTATCGGCAACGAGGGGGAGAATCAATGCCCTGAGATATCTGTTGTCGAAGGGCAGTTTAGATTTATCGATAAGAAGACGAGACATATTATTCCATGTCTCCGGATGTGGAATTTATAAAATCATACATATATCCGGATTATATTTATATATTTGAAAATTAGTCTACATGGAAGAGCTTTCCTCCGCATCTCTTTCAATTGTAATGTAATTTTCTTTCTGCTATCATTCAGCCATGAAGAAACATATTTTGATTTTACTCCTGAGCGCACTTCTCATGCTCTGTGTCTCATGCGAGACGATTCTCGGCATCGAGTATCTGCAGCCTTCGAATATCAACATGGCACAATACCGCAGTGTAGCCATAGCATCTGCACAGGCCTACGAGGGAAGACAGAACATACCGTTCTATATACGCTACCTCGATGCATACGACACATCGCTTCCGTATTTCGACTCCACCTATTCCTATGACTCGATAAACAGGACAGCCGCCGGTGAATTGACGAAGATGGTGACGAAGGTATTCGGAGACTCGTCATACTACTCCGTACTCTCCCCCGAGAGAACAGATACGTATATCTCCCTCTACAGGGTGGGAAGAGACCCATCCGCCATGCTCAAGGAAGACGGAATAGACGCCCTGATCGTCCCGAAGATCACATTCCTCAAGACAGACGAATACATAGATCTCGATGAAGTGACAGACTACTACACTGGAGAAGTGTCCTATATCTACACCCTCTACCGTTATGTCTCGATCAAATATACTCTGACCGTACTCGATACCGCCACCAACAGGATAGTGGCAGTAAAGGAATACAGTGCGGAGGATGTGACATCGGAGGTCTTCGATCCCGACTACTATATCTTCTACAGCATAATGAGCGAATCGGATCTCGTTTCCGATGTAATAAGCGACACGAAGTCGACAGTAAAGAGCGACTTCATCCCCTCGCGCCGCTATGCCTACGTCTCTCTCAAGAACAACAGACCCAAGGTCGAAGGGGTTGAGGAGGCATACAAGGCTGCCGAGAACGGCAACTATGACTACGCGTTGACACTCTTCAGAAATGAGTACGAGAGTTCGGGTCATCTTCCCTCAGGCTATAACGCCGCTGTGATTCTTGCCGCCCAGGGCAATACCGAGAGCGCTCTTGAGCTCCTTGGCGAGATACGCTCCTCCGGAAGGGCCGACAGCGATGTCAACTCTCTCTACTCGCAGCTTGTGGACCTGAAAAAGAGGACCGAGGAGGCCAGAAAACAGCTCACTTCTGCTGCGGAGAGTGCCTCCAGTCAGGCAGCCTCTCCCTATGAATATCTATTCTGAATTGAATAATGCTCTCTCTCTTTCATATGCTTTTGATAAGAGAGAGCATTTTAACTCTAAAGGTTATTTTTTGCTCAATAAATGCTAGGAATGAGGAATTTCATCTGATATACTTACAGTGTTATTTCTTTATTTTGATTTTTTTCCGGCTTCTGCTAATATTTACTTGATTGGAGGAACGACATGCTACTGTCAATGACGATTGCAAATTACAAGTCTGTGAAGAATCCCCAGACCATCAGTTTCGTCGCACTTAACGACAAGAGACTGGATTTAACCAAGACTGTCGAGGGTACAGATAAATTCAATGTTCTCAAGGCCAGCGCCATCATCGGAGCAAACGGTGCGGGAAAGAGCACATTCATCAGAGCTCTCGAAGCGGTGAAGGATATAATGTTCAATGACAAGGGCGACCAGTTGAGAAAGCATTTCGCCGCCTCGGCCTTCGCTTACGGCGACGGCAGGACACGCCCGTGTGAAATCTCGATTGATGTCCTTCTGAAGAAAGGCGACCCCCTCGACGAGGAGAACCCCAGTATCATCGCACGCTACACAATCAAGGCCACGAAGGACCGCTTCTACGAGGAGTCCCTCCACTACATCATCAACGGCTCGAAGAAAATCATGTTCGAACGTCTCTACAGGGACGGCGGGTATGAGTACAGATTCGGTAAGTACTATAGAGGTGAGAAGAAGAGACAGGCTGCAAAGCTGGGCGAGAACGAGTCCTTCCTGAAGGGTGCCGCTCTCAAGGGCGGACAGACTGCCGGCGAGCTCTATACATGGCTCAGGGATTCCCTGGATGTTCTTCCTCTTGTAGGATACGGCGAAAGTGCTCACAGAATCATCCTCGAGGCATTGAAGGAACACCCCGACTGGGGCAGCCAGATCGTCTCCTTCCTTCTCGCACTCGATATTACGGACATCTACGCAATAAAGATTGTCCAGAGCGGAACGGAGAACGAAAGAGTTGCAGTAAGCCACTGCTTCGTCAATGCCAACGGCACAGAGGCCTACTCGCAGTCATTCATGAACGAGTCATATTCCCTCAGAAGGCTTATCCTGATTGCAGTCTCCTTCTTCAAGGCATTCAGCGGCAGCAGAACAATCGTCATCGATGACTTCGGACAGCTTCTGCATCCGTATGTCCTCTGCCACATCATCGATCTCTTCCATGCAAACGACACGGAGAGCCAGCTTGTCGTCGTCGACTGCAACCCGGCCCTCCTGAGAAAAGATCTGTTGAGAAAGGATTCGGTGTGGTTCGCTGAAAAGGGTGAGGAGAGTTCGACTGAATATGTGTCATTGATAGATTTCAGGGGAGTCAACAGCAAGCTCTCGGTCTATGACGCTTATCTCCAGGGTGTCTTCGGCTCTCTTCCGATCGAGAGTGATTTCTGCTTCAGGCATGATGTGAAAAAGGAGAGTAAATAATGGCTATCAGAAAAAAGAACAAAATTGAAGTCAAGAAGTCGATGCTGCTTCTCTGTGCTACCGATGCCGAGACGGTCTTTTTCAATCAGCTCAGAAAAGACTGCAGGTACTCGTCTCTCACAGTCCAGAAGAGCACAGCCTCTTCTCTGGAAAAACTCATCTCCGAGGCTGGAGCATTGAGGAACAAGGGTAAATATTCGTCCGTATGGTGCGCCTTCGGTCTCGATGAGCTCTCCGTAACTGTAGAGGATGTTGCCAGAGCAGAGGAGAGTGCCGCCAGAAAGAAGGTCAGGATGCTCTACTTCGAACCCTCCTTCGATCTCTATTTCGCACTCTTCCTCTCCACTCTCAGAAAGCCCTCTTCAAAGGCAGACCTCGAGAGGATCATCAGGGGCGAGTATCCGGACTACGAGCTTACCTCATCCTATTTCCTCAGGGACGGAATCAACATGAACTTCAGAATCTATCCGCGTCTTGCAGTAGCAGACCAGAATGCACGTCTCTACAACAGCCTCATGGAGGATGAGACTGGATTCAGGGCGACAACCCTCTCGGAGTTCTTTACGGATCTCAAGGATGTCTGCGGGGCCGCGGACATGTCACAGACGAGAAGTAAGTTCTGATGCTCAACGCAGCCGTTCTTGTCTCTATGGCGTCCCTCGTCATAGTATCGATGAACCTCTCACTTTCAATCATCCTCGCGAAGAAAAACGGGGATGACTGGGCGAAGTGGAATATAGTACTCTCGGCAACCCTCCTGGGGATGGCGGTCTTCTACAACCTGAGTCTGATTGCGCCGTTTCTCTTCAGAGGAGTTCCTCTCACGGTTCTCAACTACATATTCGAGGCGTTCTACATCGTAGACACATCATTCATCGTCGTCTTCATATGCCGTTTCGCCGCCTGGCTGATTGCACGCCCGATGGGAAAGCTCTCGATTGTCCTGACATTTGCCGTCGGCGTCATCTACTGTGCTTCCGCGGTTCTGACGACCATTCTGAGTATCCCTCTTCTCGAAATCATCCAGCCCCTCATAGCCGCAGTCAATGTCATGTACTGCCTCATCGTGATGCTGGCCAACAGGAATTCCATAGAGAACAAGCTTGTGAAGGATGCAGTCTTCACATTCTCTATAATTACTTTCACGATTATTCCTCTCCTTGTCCTCTCCGCCGTCTTCAGAGACTGGAGGAGTCTCGCTTTTTCAATCATCGAGATCGCCTACTACATAATGCACCTTGTCTTCATGTTCATCGCCATTGAAAAAGCCGAGGAGGACAATCTTTCCAAAAAGAGGAAGGGGGAGCCGAAGTGCGAGGACTTTGCGGAGTTCAAGATTACAGAGAGGGAGTTTGAAGTCATAAAGCTCATAAAGAAGGGCATGACCAACAAGGAAATAGCATACGAGCTCAAGATCAGCGTAAACACAGTCAACAACCATATTGCCAACATTTTCCAGAAGACGGGAGTGAAGTCGCGGATAGACCTCCTTAACGT
>CAVJJV010000189.1:0-3984 GCA_963650055.1 Comamonas kerstersii
ACGCTTTCATCTCGGCAATTGAATTACCGAGGATTCCCGCTTTACTTCCTAAAACCATATGCAGCAAAATGGTTAAAACCCGGATGATGGTGTATCATATGGAAACCGGAGATAAGATATGTTTCACATTCTTGTTGCAGATGACGACAGACACACAAGACTGCTCATGAAGACCATCCTTGAAAAGGAGGGCTACACAGTAACGGCGGCAGAGGACGGAGATGAGGCCCTTACTCTCCTCGAGAAGGAGCATATCGACCTCGTCGTTCTCGATGTTATGATGCCGAAACTGGACGGCTATGAGTTCACCCGGATAGTCCGTGAGACTGATCCTGTACTCCCCATATTGATGGTTACCGCCAAGCATCAGCCGCCGGACGAGAAAAAGGGTTTTCTTGTAGGAACCGATGATTATATTACAAAGCCCGTCGACGGGGAGAAGCTCCTGTTGCATATCAAGGCCCTTCTCAGGAGAGCCAGGATTATGGATGAACACAGGATAACAATCGGGGATGTCGTTCTCGACTATGATTCATTTACAGTCTCTAGAAAGGGAGAGGTACAGGAACTTCCTCAGAAGGAATTCCTCCTTCTCTTCAAGCTTCTCTCTTACCCGGGGCAGATCTTCACACGTATCCAGCTCATGGATGAGATATGGGGCTCGGAGTGCGGTACGGGCTGGGAGACAGTCACTGTCCATATCGGGAGACTCAGGAAGAGATTCGAAGGCTGGAAGGAGTTCGAGATAGTCGCAGTCCGGGGACTGGGATATAAGGCGGTGAAAAAGATATGACAAACAGGGAATACAACTCAAGGCTTCAGCTCGCTCTCATGCTCTCGTTGATTGTATTTGTAATCAACGGGATAGCGATGCTCATCACCTACTTCTTTCTCTTTCTTCTTGCAAAGCTCAACGTCCTCAAGGTAACGGAGGGAAGAATCGGGGTGCTGGATGTAACGGTCTTCATATTCTTCTCAAGTATGGTCATAGGGTTCATTCTCTCCAACTCGATGGGAAAGATCCCCCTAAAGCCCTTCTCGAGGCTTATAAATGAGCTCAACAGACTCGCCCACGGTGACTTTACGGCGCGTCTTCATTTCTCCAGGCCGATAAACTCCCACCCCATATTCAAGGGGATAGAGGACAGTTTCAACAGTGCAGCCGAAGAGCTAGAACACACTGAGCTTCTCCGTTCCGACTTCATCAACAGCTTCTCACATGAGTTCAGGACCCCGATAGCCTCGATTACAGGCTTTGCAGGGCTTTTAAGGCGCGGTGACCTTACAGACGAGGAAAAAAATGAATATCTCACAGTCATAGAGGAGGAATCACTGCGGCTCTCCGAGATGGCATCGAACATCCTCAATCTCTCGAGAATAGAAAACCAGACCATCCTGAGAGACATCACCGTGTTCAATCTCTCCGAGGAGATTAGAGCTGCCGTCCTTCTTCTTGTTGATAAATGGACGAAGAAGAACATCTACATGGACCTGAGGTTCTCAGAGTATTCGATAGAAGGAAACAGAGAGCTCTTGAAACAGGTGTGGATAAACCTCCTCGACAATGCAATAAAGTTCTCCGATGAGAACGGGATAGTCTCGGTCGACATAACAGAGAATAACGGCAGTGTAGTCGTGAGCATATCAAACGGAGGGAAGGAAATCCCTCCCGGGGAGATCAGCTACATCTACAACAGATTCTACCAGGTGGATAAATCACACTCAAAAGGAGGTAACGGAATAGGACTGGCCGTTGTGAAGAAGGTATGCGTTCTCCACAGGGGAAGCATAAATGCCGTAAGCGGAAACGGCCTTACGACATTCACTGTCACACTCCCTGAAAAACAGAAAGAAGAAGAATAAAGCCCCGCTCCGCACAGGGCTTATAAGATTATTTCCAGGTATAACTGAGACTTATCGTCGTCTGGGTGTCAAAGAGAGTCTTATTACTCTTTATATTCCCCGCATTCTTCAGCCATATGAAATCAACTTCAGCCGAGAGCGAGAGAAATGAGAAGAACGAGTAGGATCCCGAAAGTGACGAGACAACGGAAAGAGACGGGCTGTTACGGGTGGTCTTTGCATCCGGGTCATTGTAGTTCTCTGTCTGATGCTCTGACGTCGGTGTCGTCTTATTCGTATCCTTGTTGACTCTTGTCCAGACTGTATACTTGTCATGGGTTCCATGTATCATGAAGAAAAGACCAAGTCCGGCATTCCATTCACCTGGTACGGAATAACCGGCTGCCAGATATGCAACAAGCGCATCTCCACCATACCGGTAGCCGAGGAAATCAAGATTGTAGTTCTCCGTTCCTCCGCAGTTGCTCATCTCCCTGAGGGCTATGACATAGTTTATTCCGTACCGTCCGTTCGTCTGCTCCCTGTTGATCTCCCCCGCCTGTTTGTCTCCGTCCCTGAGATATAAATACGGATCCGTTACTGCACCTTCGAGATTGAATGTGAGAACACCCTTCTTCACGACCATCTTGTATGTAGCACCGAGGAGGAATCCCCTGCCGTTCGGCTCAGCCGGATTATCCTCCGTGGTAGTCTTCGGATTGGGTTCTCCGGGAAGCACCGACTCGTCTATCACGACCTGGCCGTAGACATTGAGGCCTTTGATAATCGTCCAGTCGAGTTCGAAGGCGAGAATCGAGTTGGTGTTGGAGCGTGTATAGTTGTTGTGGTACATCATGGCAGGAGCGAATGCGATGAGGTCAATCTTATTATCCTTACTCATGTACATGACACCCTCGGTAAGCGTGAAGGAGAGAGACGGAAGTATATTCCACTCCAGGCGGTGGGCGATGAATGCGCTTATACCGTTCATGTAGTCGGACTGTCCTCTCCCCAGCCCGTTATGGGAATAGGTCATCTTTGTGCCGTTTTCATCAACCTTGTAGTAATTCTGGGGATGAGGGAAAGCAGAGATGAGGAATGTGTATTTGAAGTTCCCGTCATATGCCTTGAAATATGCGGCATTGTGGTATTTTATATGGTCTCCGATTATGAAGTTGCCTGTCTTTCCGTTACCCCAGCTGAGTCTGTCACGCCCGACGAAGAGCGACCAGTGCTCTCCTCCGGCAGAGACGAATGCCCTGAGGGGAAAGTTGAAGTCAAGCTGCTTCATGTCGTTCTGTAACAGGAAGGGAATATTCGTCCAGAGAAGACTGTCGCCGAAGGAACGCGAAGTATGGTCCTTTGCAGTTCCGAGGGAGAAATTGAAATAACCGTAGAAATTATTCCCTATGTGCTCCTCCGTTATTATATTCACCAGCTGCTTCTGCTCGCTCCAGCCGCGGTACCAGTTGTCTCTTGTCTGGAAAAATGTGGATGAATAGTTGGAGTTGATGTAGGCCTCCGGTGCTATCTCAAGAGATGCCTTGAAGACGGAAGAAGAAGCATCTTCCTCGAGGACGGAATCAATCCTGTCGTAGAGTTCCTTCCCGTATTCCGAAAGCGTCTGATAATCTATTTTCTCAATCATCGCCTTGAGCTCCGAGCCGCTGAAAGGCCCGGTCGTACTCGGGAGCGATTTCCCCTCAAGCAGCGATAAATCCACAATCCAGTCGTATACGGGATCACCTACAGCGTATATCTTCTGATAATTAGACCTGAGCTCCCCCCCGAAGATTACAAAGAGAGAGAGAAATCCAACCGTCAGAAGCGAGACTAACTTTTTCATAAATCCTCCGTTTTGTTCAATTGCCAGATTAATTGTACTACAGAAAGAAGAGTACTGAAACAAAAAGAGAATCATTCATTTCCAAAGGACAATACAATTCAGAATCCTTCTTTTAACTTTTATAAGTTATTATATTCCATTAAATTATAAAATCGTAATCCTTCAAACTACTGTGAACTACTCGGCAATTTAATTACCAAGCATCATGGTTGAGTTGCCTCACCATGGGTGCATCCACACTCACCTCTACCGCTATCGCTAGACGGCTACTTTGTATACATACGGCATCGCTATGT
>CAVJJV010000190.1:0-5277 GCA_963650055.1 Comamonas kerstersii
ATCACGTGTGGAACTTATTGGCAATATTTGTATATGTTATTTACGGGCAGTTCCTAAGGATGCAACGGAAGAGAAGATTCTTTCTTTAGGAATGAGTGAAGGAGTGTGAGACAAATGGGAAAAAATAAAGTCTGGAATAAAGTAAAATCGGCGGTTCCCGGTGATAAGCTGATTCTTATCGGAGCTACTATCGTCATATTCGCCATCTTTACGGCATTGAACTCGAATTACCTCTCGCGGACGAACATTACGAACATTCTTGTCGGAGTCTCGCTCACCGGTCTGATAGCCATCGGACACACGTACCTCATCATCGCCGGTCAGAACGATCTCTCCCCGGGATCTGTATGTGCTTTCACCGGCGTCCTCTGTGCCTCCCTCGTTGCATGGGGAGTCCCGTTCTTCCCTGCCGTGCTCATCACGCTGCTCTCCGGTGCACTTGTAGGATTCTTCAATGCCTGGATGGTCAACAGAATCAAGATCGAGGCATTCATTGCAACTCTCGTGTCGCAGTTCGTCTTCAGGGGATTTGCATACATTCTCTGTGACGGAAGACCCGTCAGCATTACAAACAAGGCGTTTCTCTGGATCGGGGGTACAAGATTCCTCACGATACCTCTTTCCGTCTGGATCATGATTGTCTTCTTCATCATCTTCGGAATCATCCTTGCAAAGACGAAGTTCGGCCGCAGTGTATACGCAATCGGCGGAAACAAGGATGCAGCAAGACTGGCTGGTCTCAATCCCCAGAGGATCATCACAACACTCTTTGTAATAATGGGTATCGTCACCGCCCTCGGCGGCGTATCATTCACCGGAGGCGTTGGTGACATGGTCGGTACTGCGCTCGGCGTTTTCCTCATCCAGGCTTTCAACACAGGTCTCATCATGGTCAACGTCCAGAGTTTCTGGCAGTACGTAGCACGCGGTGCTCTTCTCCTCTTTGCTCTGACAAGTGACTACATCAGACGGACGAACAGAGAGAAGGCACTGCTTGAAGCAAGCAAGAAGGCTCTTGCCTCGAAATAAAAAGGAATTTAAAAAGGAGATCGAAAGTATGAAGAAAGTAATGACAACTCTTCTCGTGCTGCTTTGCACAGTTTCATTCGTCTTTGCCGGTGCAGCCAAGGAAACCAGTTCTGCATCCAGCAAAAAGGTTATCTACGGTATCTACAAGGCCGGAGACCAGACATGGTTCATCGATGAGGGAGATGCGGCAAAGGCTGCTGCAGAGGAAGCGGGATATGAGTTTATCTATGTCGATGCAAAGATGAGCCCCGAGGAATACCTCAGAGCTATCGACAATGCTATCGCAAACAACGCGGCAGGTATCGTAACATGTACACCTGACCAGACACTCTCACGCGCTGTCATCGAGAAGCTCCAGCCCTCCGGAATCCCCGTTGTTGCAGCAGATGACGCTCTTGAGGAAAACGGCGAGAAGATTGCTCCGTGGGTTGGAATCAACGCATATGTAATCGGTGAGGCAAACGGAAAGTGGGTTGCTGATTATGCAAAGGCAAACAACCTCATAAATGATCCTGAATGTGCTCTTCTTATCCTCACAATGGACACAGTATCTTCATGTGTACCCCGTGCCGAGGGTGAATATGACAAGTTCACAGCTGAATGCCCGGATTTCGGTACAGACAGAATCTATTTTGCCGACTATGACGGAACAACAGACAAGGGATTCAACGTTGCAAACGCTATCTTCACAGCTCATCCTGAAATCAAGAAATGGCTCGTGACGGGTGCAAATGAAGAGGGAACAATCGGTGCTCTCCGTGCTCTCGAACAGGCTGGACTCGCCGGTAACTCCTGTGTAGTAGGTCTCGGCGGATATATGGCTAAGGACGAATGGAATGCCGACGGAGCTGCTTCTGCCATGAAGGCTGCTACATACTTCCCGGCTTCTTCAGTCGGACGCGGATCGGTTGAAGTCCTTCTCAAGGTCATCAACGGTGAAGCTTATGAAATGGCAACAGCAGTTGACGCTATGATCGTAACACCTGAAAACTACAAGGAAGTCATGGGCGCAGACGCACTCTGATTGCAGGTGGTTGAGAATCGAAGGAGCCGGGGTGACCGGCTCTTTCTATTTCTCTTCCTTATCGACAAGATCTATGTTTGCTATGCGGCTTCTTTTGTGTGATGACTCGAGGGCGCTCTGGCGGTATCTGCGGGGTGTGATTCCAGTATATGATTTGAAGCCGTTGCTGAAGGCCGCCTCGTTGGCATATCCGCATTTATAGGTGATTTCCGAGAGTGAGAGGGATGTGGCCTTGAGAAGAAATGCCGCAGTGTTCACCCTCAGCTTGAGGATGTATTCATGAGGAGAGAGCCCAGTCTCGTTCTTGAATGTACGGATGAAATGGAATTCA
The DNA here is from genome assembly GCA_963650055.1 of Comamonas kerstersii. Taxonomy (GTDB): domain Bacteria; phylum Spirochaetota; class Spirochaetia; order Sphaerochaetales; family Sphaerochaetaceae; genus Ornithospirochaeta. The sequence continues at coordinate 2,385 of CAVJJV010000190.1, forward strand.
CTCATATTCACCATCTCGGCAAGCTCTGAGTTCGATATCTTCCTGTCGATGTTGTTGTTCATATAGTTGATGACAGTATCGAATTTTCTTGCATCGGTAGCATCCTCGGATTCCTCTTCGAAGAAGAGTGTGAGTATGTCTGTTATGGTCTTGTTGATTATCGCCTCCCTGGGCTGCCCGCCGCGTTCGAATGTGTCTACGACGGAAGAGAAGAGCCTCTCCGCCCGTGCCCTGTCATGGACGGATGCAGAGTGTGACTCCATATTCTGATAGAGTTCGTTTATGTTGTGGCTGTCGAAGTGTATCCAGTAGAACTCGAGGTTCTCCACAGCCCAGTAGCTGGGGCTGTCATAGCAGTTGATGATTCCAAGGCTCCCCTCCGTGAGCGTCATCTTCTCCCCGTTGGGATTTGAAGTGGCGAGTGAACCTTTAACTATATAGCATAGAAGGTAGCTTCCCAGCGTATTGGGTCTTACGGCATAGCCGAGCGTGCAGTAGTAATGGCCGGTGCAAAGTAATTGATAGAAGTAATCCTTGCATATAAGAGACGCGTTATGTATGTAGATATCCGATTCGGGGAGGACGCCTTTTTCTCTCAGCTTCATGCTTTTTATTCTAAAGCAACACCGGGGTAAGTAAAACTGAAACTTTCCTGTTTTACCGATTCTTAGTTTCACATTATGCTGATTTTTTTGTTGCACGCTTTAAAAAAGTGTGGAACAATCATCATGTTGCGCTTGAACGCAGCTCCCTATAAGGGGACAAGGAGGTTGCCGCAGGTTAATTCCCGCGGTATTTTTTTTCACTACAGTAAGAATGATTTATACTCCCCATTACTCTGGAGTCAGGTGTCTTTAAAGATGTATCCGTCTCATATACAAAACGGAGATATACAGGTAATTAATCATTATTCCTGCTGTAGTTATACATTATATGTTTCACTTCGAGAGGAGGAGCCATCTTAGAATTCAGCCTGCAGGGATGAGAGCTTATCGAGCATATCGGAATGGTAGAAGAATCTGTCGAGTGCGATTATCCCCGCTCCCTCGAGTGTGGCCCTGTCTCCACGTGCAGACTTTGTCACCTTCACTTCCCGTGTAAGCGGCAGGGCGGACCGGAGCTTGTCGCATATTGTCGCCAGAAGGTCATCTGGCATTGCGGCCATCTCTCCTGTGATGACGACACTTTCGGCTCCGAGAGCCTGGACGGCCTGGGAGAGTGCGAATGCAATGTAGGACGAAACATCATCTATGGCAATGAGGCCCTTCTCCTCCGAGGTAAGCTTCCTGTATTGAGTGATTCCCGTCATTCTCTTGAGTCTCTCTCCCGAGGCTGCTGCAGAGAGGCATCCGTCACCACCGCAGGAGCATGGAATGCCTTGTGCCACCTTAATGTGCCCGATTGTGGGGATATAGTGGAGGAATTTTTCTTCATATGCCCCTTCGATTACGTCTCCCCATGAAAGGTAGAGTCTCTTCTCCTTTTTCTCCGTATCCATTTCGGCTCTTGCCTGTGCTTCTGCAAGGGATGAATATATGACGGGCCAGGGGAAGAAGGAAGCGGGAAGCTCGTCTCTGCCGCGGCAGATTATCGTCACTCCATAGACTGTCGGATTATCACTGATCATCTTCTTTACAAAGGAGCTTATGAGGGAAAGCATGTTCTCATCCTTCGGAAAACGCTCGAAACGGAGAACCTGCCCCAGGAGGTTTGAGGCTGATGCCGTGACTGTGGAGGATGAGAGTACAAAAGAGAAGACACGCCCCTTTGTTCTTGTTATCCCCAGCTTCGTCGAGGGCCTCCCTGATGTCGTATTGTCTTTCTCTCCGCTCTCTATCAGACCTTCTTTCAGAAGTAAATCCGTTATTTCAGATATCGAGACCTTGTTGATGACAAGCTCTCTCGAGAGTTCGGCACGCGACAGACTGCCCTTACGAAGGGCATTGAGGACCTTTATCCTGTTTATCTTTCTTGCATTATCGGGTCTTGAGAAATCCATGGAAACAGTATAACACGGGAACAGGAATGAAATCTTGCCGTTTTTTCCCTCTCTTATTATCTTTTCTCCTGTCTGGAGGAAATATAATGGCAAACAAAAAATTCAAGACAGAAGTTGCGGACCTTCTGCACCTGTTGATCCATTCCCTTTATTCCAATAAGGAAATATTCGTCCGTGAATTAATATCAAATGCATCAGATGCCATAGATAAGCTGAAGTACCTGTCCCTGACCGACGGTGCTCTCAAGGGGTATTCGTTTGATCCGAAGATTCAGATTTCGTTCACAGAAGAGGGCGAGAGAACACTCACCATCAGTGATAACGGTATCGGAATGAACGAGGAGGATCTCAACAACGACCTCGGCACAATCGCATCAAGCGGCACAAAGAAGTTCCTTGCCAATCTGACTGACGATGCTAAGAAGGATTCGAATCTCATCGGCCAGTTCGGTGTCGGCTTCTATTCAGCTTTCATGGTTGCAAAGAAGATTGAAGTTCTCTCGAGAAAGGCCGGAGAAGAGGATGCATGGCTCTGGTCGTCCAACGGCGAGACAAGCTACTCGATAGAGAAGAGCACACGTCCCGAGCAGGGTACTACAGTAAAAATCTATCTCAATGATGATGATTCAACCTATGCAACGAGATGGACTCTCGAGAATCTGATCAAGAAGTACTCGGATCATGTCGCCTATCCTATCTACCTCGAGTATGACCAGACTCATTACTCGGATGAGAAGGACGAGAACGGAGAGACGAAGAAGACCGTCGAGCACAAGAACGAGCAGATCAACTCATGTTCCGCTCTCTGGAGAAGAAACAAGAGCGACCTCAAGGATGAAGATTACAAGGAGTTCTACAAGAACAACTACTCCGACAGTGAGGATCCTCTCTTCT
>CAVJJV010000191.1:0-444 GCA_963650055.1 Comamonas kerstersii
GGGAAAAAACGGGAAAATGTCAGACTTTTGTGTTAAGTTCAGAAAAAAAGATGTGATAACGACTATCAAGCTGCGGCTTCGTTGACGGGTACGGGAGGTATGCAAAGAAAAATGAGCCTCGGACATTGTTCTGTCAAAAGGCTCATTGTTACCTGGAATATCAGGGCGTTGCTGTCATGACGGTAAGGGGTTATTTATCCTCTTCTGTCTTTTTATCTCCGTCCGAAGTTATGATGAACTTGTTAACCTGGGTGTTGACGAGTCTCAGCTCCACGTTCTTTCCGTCGACTGTGGCTGATGTGAAGCTGTCGAAGCCGTTGCTGGAACTGATTTTGAACGAGTATGTGACATTCTTGAGTGTCTTTTCGTTCATTGTCAGGTTTTTACCTACACATGATGCTGTTATATAACCATCTTTCTCTTCCTTACTCATGGTGATGGTAC
>CAVJJV010000191.1:454-5752 GCA_963650055.1 Comamonas kerstersii
GGTCAGTGTGGCAGATACCTCATTCTTCGAATCGGTTCCAGTGATAGAACCGCTGGCGGAGATATCTGTCGGCTCGATGTCATCTGTAGTGACGAGAGAAATCAGGCTCTTTACGAATTCAGTGGTGGTTTTTTCATTATCTTCCAGCTTTATTTCTTTTATTTCTCCATCCTTCTCGAAGATGTCACCATAGTAGTTTCTCAATACAAGGTACTCCATGTATGTGGCGTTGTATCCCTTTGCAAACTCTTCATAGTTGGAGATCATTTCCCCTGACTTGTCCTTTTCACAGGATGCGAGGGAGATGAGCATAAGTAAAGCAAGTAATGCTGCTGTTATCTTTTTCATTCTTTTTCTCCTTATTGAATTTATAAGCCCCCGGAGTTCCGGGGACCCTGTGTCAGTCGTTGACTCTTTCAAGATATTCCTTGGTCTCGGTGTTGACTCTGACCTTTTCGCCCTGCTTGATGAAGCCGGGAACCCTGATCTTGAGTCCTGTCTCGAGAACTGCATCCTTCGTGACGCCCTGGACTGTATCGCCTCTTGCGGCATCCTCGGTCTCCGTTACGACATAGACGACCTTGCTCGGTACCTGGATATCGAGAACCTGGTCCTCCCAGAGGGTGAGACGGTATGTCTCTCCATCCTTCATGATGTACTCATAGTCGGGGAAGCTCTTCATCGGGACTTCAATCTGCTCGTAGTTCTCCACGTTCATGAATGCGAAGTTCTCGCCGTCGTTGTAGAGATACTGGAACGATCTGTCCTCGATTGTGATATCTTCAGCGTTGTCCTGGCTCTTCATAGTCTCGGAGAGTGTCTGGCCTGTTGCGGGGCTCTTGAGCTTGAGCCTTACGAATGCCGAGCCCTTACCGGGGTTTACGAATTCTCTTTCGATGCAGAGGAACGGCTGTCCCTTGATAAGGAGAGCTGTACCCTTTTCAATCTGTCCTGCTTTAATCATCTTTTATTACCTCAAATTACTTGTTGCAGTTTTTCCACTCGGTAGAATAGCAGAAACTTCCATTCCGTGTAAAGAAGATGGGAGTTAATTTCTTTTAAGGCAAACTGTTCACTCTTTCAACAGCACGGACATGGGGAAAGCAAGGAGCGGGGCTATCTCCTTGAGACCCAGGTTGACCATGAGAAGTCTGTCCAGTCCTATGGCCACTCCTGAGGATGAGGGAATCCGGAGAGAGGGAAAGACATTTGATGCTTTCGATATCACATCATCTGTTCCTCTTCTTTCGTCTTCAAGCTTCTTCTGCTCTCTTTGGTAGTAAGCTTTTATCTTCTCCGTATCGGTTTCCTCGTCGTAGCAGTTGGCTGTCTCGACTCCGTCTATGTACATCTCCCACCTCTTCTTGTAGGGCCTCGCGGGATAATCCTTTGCAAGGCATTCAATCTGCTTCGGGTAGTCCCTGAGATAGACCTCCCTGTCCCTCGGGAGGGATGGCTCCACGTAGGTGAGGAATATCCTGTTGAAGGTGTCCTCCCAGCTTTCCTCTTCCGGGGCATAGAGATTGAGGCGCTCCGCATCCTCCCTCAGGTATGATATATCCTGGTCTTTTACAAGGTCGGTGTGCGCCCACTGCCACATTGCCTCCTCGACGGTGATTATGAGGGGGTCGTTATCAAGCCACACTCTTTTCTCTATTGCGGTTCTCTCTATCATATCGACGGTGAGGGCGATGGAATCGGTGTCGTCTGCCCCGACAGTGTAGTACTCGAGCATCGTGAATTCCGGGTTGTGTACATCTCCAAGCTGCTCGGAGTTCCTGAAGCACTCCGAAATCTGGAAGATGGATCCCGACCCTGCGGCAAGCATCTCCTTCATGTAGAGCTCGGGGGAGGGTATGAGAAACATCTCCCTACGCCCTATGAACTCGGAGGAGAACATTGTCGAGAATGTTTTGATTGTGGGCTCGGGAATGAGGTATGGGGAGAGCGTCGGAGTCGACACTTCAAGGTAATCCTTTCCCAGGAAATACGAGCGGATGTTATTGAAGAGAAGGCTTCTCTTCTTCTGGTATGTAAAGTCAAACATGAGTGCAGTTTATACTAAAGAAAACATCGGGTCCATATTGTATCGGAGGGTGGTTTTCTGTAGCATAGAAGTATGTTTCAATACACGACGGATGAGCCTGTTTACGCTCTTGCTACAGCCTATGTTCCCTCGGCTCTTGCTGTCATAAGAGCCTCCGGAGAGGGATCTGTTGATCTTCTCAAGCCATTCTTCAGAGGGAGACTTGAGGAAGCTGTATCAAACAGCGCTGTCCACGGCTATATAATAGATGAAAATAATGACAAGATAGACGAGGTTGTAGTCATAAAGTATTCAAAGGGAAGGGGTTATACCTCTGAGGAAGCCTTCGAGATAATGTGCCACGGATCACTTCCCGTCATAAGGGCTGTCTCCGCTCTTCTCGAGAGAGCGGGATTCAGAAAGGCCCTGAGAGGGGAGTTCACATACCGCTCGTTCATGCACGGGAGAATGGATCTTACCGAGGCGGAGGCTGTCGAGGAGCTTGTCAAGGCAAAAGGTGAAAGGGGACGTGTGGATGCACTCGAGAGGCTCACGGGCTCCATAAGGCGTGAAGCGGATTCGATCAAGAAGGAGATAGTCAATATTCTTGCATCCCTCGAGGTCCAGCTGGACTACGGAGAGGATGAGATAATAGAAGACTGGGTATTTCCCGTGGAGAGGGTTGAAAAGCTTATTAAACGCCTTGAGATGATAAGTTCGACCTACCGCTCCGAACGGCTCTACACGGAAGGGGCCAGGGTAGTCCTTGCCGGTGCGGTCAATGCCGGAAAATCGAGTCTCTTCAATGCCCTGTTGAAGGAAAACAGATCGATTGTCTCCTCCCGGGCCGGGACGACGAGAGACTACATAGAGGCTGAGTGCGAGATGGACGGTATACCCGTGACTCTTTTCGATACTGCAGGTCTCAGGGACGGAACGGATGAAGTCGAGGCCGAGGGGATACTGCGCTCGAAGAAGATGATTGAGGATGCCGACCTTGTTGTCTACGTCCTTGATGTGGGAGAGAAGGAACCTGAGGAAAAGGAAGAAAAGACCATATATGTACACTCCAAGAGTGACATTGCACCAAGCTCCGGACTTTCGTTTTCATCTCTGACAGGAGAGGGCCTGGACGATGTAATCGAGGCTGTAACAGAGTACATATCACGCGAAGGGACTCTCAGTGGAGGAGTGCCCGTCATAGAGAGTAAGAGACAGAAGGAAAAGATAGACGCCGCGGCATCTTCCCTCGAGGAGGCGCTTTCCTCCCGTGGTATGAGTGTCGATATAATAGCACTCTTCTTCCAGAGTGCACTCGGGAGCCTATCGGAGCTCACGGGGGATGTAACCACGGACGATATACTCGAGGAGCTCTTCTCCTCGTTCTGTTTGGGTAAGTAAGATGAGAGATTATGATGCAATAGTTGTTGGCGGCGGACACGCCGGAATAGAGGCCGCCCTCGCCCTCTCGAGAGAGGGTTTCGATACTTTGATGATAACCCAGAGCCTTGATGCCATCGGGCGTATGAGCTGTAACCCGGCAGTCGGGGGGCTTGCAAAGGGAAATCTTGTGAGGGAGATAGACGCTCTCGGGGGCGAGATGGCCCATCTCATCGATAAGACGATGATCCAGTTCAGGATACTCAACCGTTCCCGCGGTCCTGCTGTCCAGGCTCCACGTGCACAGGCTGACAAGTTCTCGTACTCCCGACTGGCCAAGGAGACATGCGAGAAACAGGAACACCTCAATCTCTTCATGGATACAGTCACCGACTTCATCGTTGAGGAGAAGAGCGGAAAGAAGAGTGTTGTAGGAGTTGTGACTGCCAGAGGCTGGAGAATAAGCTCACGTGTCGTTGTTCTCACGACAGGTACATTCATGAATGGAAGAATCTTCATCGGTGAGTATGACGCTCCTTCCGGAAGACTGGGGGAGGAGGCCGCACTGGGACTGGGCGACAGACTCAGGGAATACGGCTTCAATGTCGGGAGAATGAAGACTGGAACTCCGGCAAGAGTCAAAGCGTCGTCACTGGACTATGGGGAACTTGAAGTCCAGATGGGGGACGATGTCATGATGCCGTTCTCTTTCGACTGGGACAGAATCGAGAGACCCTCGCTTCCATGCTACATAACATATACGAATGAAGAGACACATAAGATCATCAGGGAGAATATACACCGCAGTCCTCTCTACGGCGGCAAGATTGTCGGAAAGGGTCCTAGGTACTGCCCGAGCATAGAGGACAAGGTGGTACGCTTCCCCGAGCGTGAGCGCCATCAGATATTCGTCGAGCCCGAGGGTGTCGGAACCGAGGAGATGTATCTCAACGGTCTCTCCTCCTCCCTTCCCGAGGAAGTCCAGCACCGCTTCATACGGACTCTCCCGGGGCTCAGACACGTCGAGATAATGCGCCCCGCATACGCTGTGGAATATGACTGGCTGGATCCCCTGGATCTTCTTCCCTCCCTCGAGTCGAAGATTATCTCCTCGCTATTCATCGCCGGTCAGACCAACGGTACAAGCGGCTATGAGGAGGCTGCCTCTCAGGGTCTTATGGCGGGAATCAACGCCGCACAGCGCCTCAAGGGTGAGAGAGCCCTCGTTCTCGGACGCACCGAGGCATATATCGGAGTGTTGATAGACGACCTTGTTACAAAGGGAACGAAGGAACCCTACAGAATGTTTACATCCCGTGCGGAGTACAGACTCTCTCTCAGGCACGACTCGGCAGATATAAGGCTGACACCGAAAGGGTACGAGGCCGGGCTCTGCAGCAGGGAGAAATATGAGCGCCTCAGAGAGAAGATCAGGAAGATGGATGAGATAAAGGACCTCTTGAAAAACAGCAGAGTCGATGGAAAGAACGGACTCGAGAGACTTGTCAGAAGCGAAGGTGATATCTTCAATATGGATGAAATCCCCGCTCTCAGTGACTATCCCGAGGCCGTACTCAACGAGGTTATGCTCGACGTCAAGTATTCCGGTTATCTCAAGCGTCAGGAGATCGACGCAGAGAGGGCGAGAAGGCAGGAGAGCATAAGAATTCCAGAGGACTTTGATTACGATGCCGTTGATGGCATAAGCAGTGAAAGCCGAGAAAAGTTCAAGGCCTTCAGACCTGCAAACCTGGGGCAGGCGGGGAGAATCAGCGGGGTCAGGGTATCGGATACGGCAATCCTTGCACTCCACCTCAGGGAGAGAAACAACAATGAAAGATAGACTTGAGGAATATCTTGAGAGCCTCTCTGTTCCCGACAGCGGCGGAAAG
>CAVJJV010000191.1:5762-7044 GCA_963650055.1 Comamonas kerstersii
GATACACAGATGAAATTCTCCTCTTCAATCCCGCTCTCAAGCTTGTCGGAACCAACGACAGGGAAGAGCTTGTGCTTCGCCATATAATGGACTCGGCTTCAGCCTATCCTGTCTTTCTTGAAGAGACGGAGGATGGTGATGATATTGCGGACCTTGGCTCCGGTGCGGGACTTCCGGGCATCGTGCTAGCCTCTCTCTTCCCGGGGAGGAATTTCTACCTCATCGAGAGAATGCAGCGCAGGGTCGGATTCCTGAGGGCTGTCTCGGCGCTCCTCAGACTCGATAACGTCAGGGTAATCGACCGCGACATAAAGGATGCGGGGCGGAGCTTCGACTCTGTCACATGCAGGGCCTTTCATCCCCTCTATGATATAGCGCACGATGTGGCCCAACTCTCGAAAAAGATGATATTATACAAGGGAACGGAGGAGGTTGTGACTAAGGAGCTCAACGCCCTCTCCTCAGGTGGATACACCTTCTCCGACGAGGTGATTCCCGTCAGAATACCTGGACTGGACGAAGAGAGGAACATCGTTGTTCTGAAGGATTTGGATAGAAAATGAAGAAGGGTAGGTTTACACTTGTTTTAGCTTTGATTCTTGTCGTGCTCGGTTCTGCTGCAGTTATCCTCGGCATTCTCTCCGGAAGCGGACTCTTCGATGGTGCGTTCAACAGCTTTTTAAAGGTGTGCGGGAGGGAAATTTCCCTCACATCGGGAAGATACGCACTTGTTGAAGCAGGTGTCTTCCTGCTCCTCGAGGCTGTCATTATTCTTGTATTCAGAGTCTACAGACCGCTTTCTCTTTTCCTTACGGTATATCTTGTACCCGTCTATCTGACACTCATGTGTGCATTGAGGGTCGGCGGGGGTGTTGTCCTTCCGGGGTATATTCCCGGAAAGCTTGCCGGTGCATCTCTGACCCTTCTATACATCCTCTTTGTTCTCGAAGTGCTTCTCGCTCTTGTCCTTCTTGCCATATTGAGCCCCCTTGATGCAAAGAAGAGAAAGAAGAGGGAGATACAGAAGATTGCCCTCGAGAGAGAAGGAGTCATCAAAAGCCGTGAGACACTTGAAGAGGAGAAGATGATAAAGAGGGAGCGTATTCTTGCCCGGAAGGCCGAAAAGGAGAGGGAGAGAGACGAAAAGCGTTACTCGAGGGAGCTCGAAAAGAAGCAGGCGGCCGAAAAGAAGAAGATGGAGAAGGCGTCCGGAAGAGAGCAGAAGGAATATGAGAAGAAGAGAGAAAAAGAGGAGATAAGACGCATAAAGGAAGCCGAGAAG
>CAVJJV010000191.1:7054-17370 GCA_963650055.1 Comamonas kerstersii
GAGAAGGAGGAGAAGAAGGCTCTCAAGGAGAAGGATAAACTCAAGGAGAAGGCGGAAAAGGAGAAGGAAAAGGCTGAGAGCGTGAGGCTCAGGGAAGAGAAGAAACTGCTCAAGGCAAAGGAGGATGAAGAGAAGAATGCCCCCTACGACATAGGTGCGGCTCCTGAGTACGAGAGAGGGATAGGCAATCCCGATACTCCCCTCTCATTCCCGTCATTCGAGGAGATGCCGTCCCTCAAGACCATCGGTCACCATGCATATGACGACGGCGGTAAGACTCTACCGGGGGAGGAGAAGCCTCGGCTTATGGAGAGTTCCGGCTTCATGGATAATCTCAAGAGCGAAGTCGACGACGAGTGGAAGGAAGCGGAAGAAACAAAGAGCGGGGAGAGCCTTCTGAATAAGAAGCATTTCTCAGGCGGCGGTATGCTTGAAGCGGCCCTTGAAGATTACAACCAGGGAAGTACGGATACTGCACGGCCGGAGAACCTGAGGCCGATAATCGGTCTTGACGACACAGAGAGAAGTGACGCATCCCCGTCCCCGCGTACGGCATCTGTTGCACCGTCCAACCTCGACCCGAGCCACCCCAGGTACAGGCTCTTCGAGAATCTCCAGAAGGGAGTGAGGGAAAGCGCTCCCGAGAGTGTGGAGAAGAAGAGTGAAGACCATACGGCTCCGTCAGGTCTCGATCCGAGCCATCCGCGCTACAGAATGTTCGAAAATCTCCAAAACGGAAGAAGGGAGGAGAGAGCTGCTGATCCGGAGGAAGAGAAGAAGGCGGAGGAGTCCATAGCTCCTTCCTACATAGGAAAGGACCACCCGAGGTACAAGCTCTTCGAGGCGTTGACTAACAATTCCTCGTCTCCCTCAGTCTCATATACTCCGGGACGCGCATTCGAAGCCGATGACGAGAGTCCTAGTGCGGGAGGCTATTCCCCGTCCTCCACATTCGAGGAAAAACCGGCACCCGTGACGGAGGATATTCCTCAAGACGAAGAGAAGAAAGAAGACGTGAAGATAACATCTCCGGTGGAGGAAAAACGGGAAGAAGAGGTGAAAAATACTACGCCTGCAGAGGAGAGTTCATTCGTGCCTCCCGAGATGCCGGAAGTGAGGAAAATAGAGACAGACCAGGACGGGCACAGAACATACGAAATCAAATCCGATGAGGAGATCGAGGACGATTTCAATATGATGGTGGGAGTCGGGGACCTTGCCTCCAACAGAGGCGGTATGACGGCAATAGCACTCAGGCAGAAGACTGTATACACCCCGCCGGAGGTTGTGCTTCTCAAGGACTACCCGAAGATCAGCCAGGAGATAGATTATTTTACACAGGAACAGGGAGACATAATCGTAAGGACCCTGGCCGAGCAGAAGATATCGGTCGAGCTTTCTGCAATCATCAAGGGGCCTGCAGTCACTATGTACGAACTGAAGCTTGCACAGGGAATGATCATCAGCAGAATCAAGGCAAGAGAGGACGAGATCAACTATGCCCTGGGGGGAAAGAAGGTCAGAATCCTCGCTCCCGTTCCCGGAAAGCAGGCTGTCGGCATCGAAGTCCCGAATCCGAGTGTCTCGATAATCGGCTTCAAGGATATGGTCTATGCCCTCCGCGACAACCAGAAATATATGTCGTTCAACGTTCCGATGATTCTCGGACGCACTGTAACGGGAGAACCCATAGTAATCGATGTGGCGAAGATGCCCCATATGATAATAGCCGGTACGACGGGTTCGGGTAAGAGTGTATGTATAAATGCATTCATCAACACCATTCTTTACCAGAAGAGCCCGAAGGATGTACGTCTGATGCTCGTCGACCCGAAGGTTGTCGAGTTGACCATCTATAATGGAATACCGCATCTCCTGACTCCAGTCATCACTGACTCCAAGCGTGCCATAAAGGCCCTTGACTGGCTTGTGAGCGAAATGGAGAGACGCTATGCAATGCTTGCAAACTACGGTGTGAGAAATGTAGCGGGGCTCAACGAGAAGATAGCCTCGGGAGAGCTCAAGGGAGTCGAGAAGGTTCCGTACATCGTCCTCATCATGGATGAGTTTGCCGATATCATGGCGGTTGTGGGGAAGGAGATGGATGCAGCCATCAGCCGTATCGCGGCGAAGGCGAGAGCGGCGGGAATCCACCTCATCCTCGCCACCCAGCGCCCCAGCAGTGACGTTATTCTCGGGACGCTGAAATCAAACCTCCCGGGACGTATAGCATTCGCAGTCTCGAGCGGCACCAACTCAAGGGTAATCCTCGACGAGATGGGGGCCGAGAATCTCCTGGGTAAGGGCGATATGCTCCTCCTCGATCCTTCTGCGATGGGGCTCAAGAGAATACAGGGCGCATTCGTTTCGGATGGAGAAGTCGAGAAGATAACGTCGTTCGTACAGAGTCATAACTCCAAGCCTGAATTCCTCGAGGAGAGTGTCTTTGAAGATGAAGGCGGTGATGACGACGATGGAGACGAGGAGTTCTACGACGACGAGGGCGACGAGGATCTCTACGAGATGGCGAAGAAGATCGTCTATGAGCGTAAGAGTGCATCCGCATCCTATCTCCAGAGAAGACTCAAAATCGGATACAACAGAGCGGCCCGCATAGTCGAACAGATGGAGGAGGACGGAATCGTAGGCCCGGCCAACGGCTCCAAGCCCCGTGAGATACTGCGCTATGAATGATACCCCGTGAGTGATGGACAAACATATACAGAATATTTAAATTGTGAGTGAATATGAAATTTAGTGAACTAAATCTGAAAGAAGAAGTTTTGAACGGTATAAAGAGTGTAGGCTTCGAAGACTGCACTCTTGTTCAGGAAAAGGTACTCCCTGTCACTCTGGCAGGCAATGATGTGATGGTGCAGTCAAAGACCGGAAGCGGGAAGACGGCTGTTTTTCTTATAACCATACTCCAGCGCTATCTTGAAAGCGGCACTAAGAGCAGAGCGCTTGTCGTGGCTCCCACAAGAGAGCTTGCAGTCCAGATAGAAGAGGATGCAAAGGCTCTCAGCAGCGGCATCAAGGGATATAATGTAGGTGTTTTCTACGGCGGTGTAGGCTACGGAGAGCAGAACAGGGAGATAGAGGAGGGAGTAGATCTCTATGTCGGGACTCCCGGAAGGCTTCTCGACTATGCCAAGAACAGGAGAATCGACTTCAGAAGTTTCGACACGGTCGTACTTGACGAGGCCGACAGGATGTTCGATATGGGGTTCTATCCCGATATCCAGAAGATGTTCTCCCTCATGGTCGACAGGGAAAGGAGACTCACACTGCTATTCAGTGCAACTCTCTCCTCCCATGTGAGAAATCTTGCCTGGGGCTACATGAACAACAGTCAGGAGATTCTCATCCAGCCGGAAGAGGTGACGGTCAAGGAAATCACCCAGGAGCTCTACCATGTGACGAGGGATGAGAAGTTCTCTCTTCTCCTCTCGATATTGAAGAAGCTAAATCCTTCCTCCTGTCTTATTTTCACGAACACCAAGGACAGGGCCGTTGAAGTCTCGAAGAGATTGAATCTCAACGGATATAAATCGGAATACCTCATGGGTGACATGCCGCAGAGCAGAAGACTCGAGACGATAGAGAGGATGAAGGAGGGAAAGCTCCACTACCTCATAGCAACCGATGTCGCTGCAAGAGGCCTCCAGATCGACGATCTCGAGCTTGTCGTCAATTACGATATCCCGGAAGACTATGAAAACTATGTACACAGAATCGGACGAACGGCGAGGGCAGGAAAGTCGGGAAGAGCGGTAACACTCGCCTCGGAGGATTACATCTACGGCCTGGAGGCAGTAGAGAATTACATCGGCATGAAGATTCCCGTGAAATGGGCCGACGAAGAGGGGCTTGAGGAAGTCGAGGACAAGAGCAGCGGCTACAGGGCTCCGAAGAAGAGTGTGAAACCACGCTCCTCACACACATCAAGGCGCTCTTCGACAAGTACAAGGGATCTCAGAAACAGGAAGCCCACATTCAGAGACAAAGGAGTCAATATCGAGCGCGACGACGCACTCTCGTACAGGAGCAAGACAGACTTCAACAAGCTCAAGTCCATGAGTCTCGAAGAGAGGATGAAGTACTACCAGAATGCGTTTGCAGGAAACGGCAGTACGAAGGAAGAAAAGAAGAGTGCACCGAAGAATGAAAAGAAGCAGCCCTCAAAGCCGGTGAAGAAACCTGAGACTCCCGTAGAGACTGAAAAAGAGCCCGCAGCAGCTGTGCCGGAGAAGAAAAAAGGTTTTCTTGCCTCCATCAGGGCATTCTTCAGAGGAAAGAAAGATGAGTAGTGAAAAGGGGCTTATAAAGAGGTTCATAACCTACTATAAGCCTTATAAGGGATGGTTCTTCCTCGATATGGCCGTTGCCGTCATATCTTCCATTCTCTCGATTCTCGCACCATACTTTGTAAGAAGGATACTTGCAATAATCCAGGGACCGGAGGACGGCATAGTGAGGGAGGTGATAGTCTTCTATCTATCAATCGTACTCGCCCTCTACATTCTTGATGCATTCTGCAACTATATAAGAATCAAGTGGGGGCACTACCTCGGGGTATGGATAGAGAACGACATGAGACTCGATCTTTTTCATCACCTCCAGAAGCTTTCGTTCTCATATTTCGACAGGACCAAGACCGGCGATATAATGTCGCGTATCTCGAACGACCTTTTCAACATTGCCGAGGTTGCACATCACGGCCCGGAGGATTTCCTCATATCAATCATCACGATAATCGGGGCATATATATTGATGTTCATCATGTGTCCGCCTCTTGCCGCCGTCTCGATAATCCCCCTTCCGGTGATGGCCGCCTACGGGATAGTCTTCAATAAGAGGCTTAAGAGAACGAACAAGGCCATAAGAAAGAGAATAGCGGAGATAAACGTCACAGCCGAGAATTCGATACAGGGAATAAGGGAGGTCAAATCCTACTCGAGAGAGGAGCTTCAGGAGGAGAAATTCGAAAAAAGCAATGTAAACCTCAAGGAGAGCCGGGAGAATCTTTACAGGGAGATGGCATCCTACCAGAGCGGAATATCGTTCATGCGTCAGCTCTACTACTTTGTAACGATTGCCGGAGGAATAGTATTGATTCTGAAGAATAAGGTTGATGTGGCGGACCTTGTCACATTCATCCTCTATGTCTCCGTTGTGCTTCCCCCGATAGACAGGCTCATAAACTTCACAGAGCAGTTCACCCAGGGAATATCATCATTCGAACGCTTTACCGAGATTATGGATGTCATGCCATCGATCAATGACAGTAGTGATGCAAAGCCCCTCACTGTCACCCGTGGTGATATCGTATTCGATGATGTATCGTTCCATTATGACGAGACGGAGGACGGGGTCCTCGATCACTTCTCGATGGAGATAGCGGGCGGAAAGAGAGTTGCGCTTGTCGGAGAGAGCGGTGCGGGAAAGAGCACTGCGGTGTCGCTCCTCGCACGTTTCTATGAAAAGGACAGCGGAAGAATAACAATAGACGGGCAGGATGTTGATTCTGTCACCCAGCGCTCGCTGAGGGCGAACATAGGATTCGTCCAGCAGGATGTTTTTCTCTTTGATGCCTCGATCAGGGACAACCTTCTCTACGGCAGGCCCGGTGCCACGGACGATGAAATCTGGGAGGCTCTTAAAAAGGCCAATCTCGCTTCCTTCGTTCTTTCTCTTCCCGACGGACTCGACACCCAGGTTGGCGAGAGAGGAACAAGACTCTCAGGGGGACAGAAGCAGAGACTCAGCATAGCCCGTGTCTTTCTGAAGAATCCTCCGATTCTTATTTTTGATGAAGCGACAAGCTCTCTCGATACAGAGAGCGAGACACTCATACAGGATGCTTTCAATGAACTGGCTAAGGGCAGAACGAGCATCGTGATAGCTCACCGCCTGTCGACAATCATCGACAGTGATGAAATCTTTGTAGTAAACAGGGGAAGAATAGAGGAGAGAGGCACCCATGACGAGCTGATGGCGAAGAAGGGTCTCTACTACAAGCTCTATTCATTGAAGTAAGAGAATGAAAGCAGTAATCAAATTCATCCGTATATTCATTTCGGCCGTTCTGACCATTCCGTTCTTCGTCACTGCCGTCGTCGGAATCATCTTATACTGGTTCTTCACGGCCTTGAGACTGAAGAAGACCGCAGATGCAGTATCACACTTCTTCTACTATATCCTGTGCTGCTGGATAATGTTCTTCATAGGGGGGAGAGTCCACATTGAAGGAAGGGAGAACATACCTCCCAGGGGTGAGGCTGTCGTCTATGCTCCGAACCATAACTCCCTCATCGACGTTCCTTTCTTCTACATGGCATTGAGACGCTTTCCTGCGATGATGGCGAAGAAGGAGCTCTTCAAGGTTCCCGTCATGCACGGCTGCCTTGTCTCGCTCAAGTGCATAAAGATAGACCGTAAGGGTGCCCACTCCATAGTCGAGGCCGTGAGAAGCGGCTGCAGGACGATAGAGGGCGGCCACTCCATAGTCATTTTCCCGGAGGGTACGAGAAGTAAGACGGGAGAAATCGGCGCATTCAAGAATGGCGCATTCAAGATAGCGGAAAGAACAGGGTGTCCTGTTGTTCCCGTCGTCATAAAGAATGACAGATATCTCCTCGAGGGTGCATGTTCATTCGGCTTTGTGGATGTATACATCAAATTCCTTCCGGCTGTAGAAACGAAGGACCTCGACGAAGAGGGAAGAAAGAACCTGACAGGTGAAATCGAGAACAGAATCAGAGAGGAGTGGAAGACACTCCCCGACTATAAACATGGAGTAAGAAAATGAAGAAGAGTGTTCTGAAAAAATATGCAGAGCTTATAGTAGAGACCGGTCTCAATGTACAGAAGGGCCAGTATGTCATGATACAGGCTGCCACGGAGAATGAAGCCTTCGCCTTGATGTGTGTAGAGGAATGCTACAGAAGAGGAGCCGTGAAGGTTACTGTCGACTGGCTCAGCCAGGGCCTGGACAGATTGACATATAAATACCGTACTCTCGAGTCTTTGAAGAAAATCGAAAAGTGGGAGCTGGAGAAGGCGAAGGAGAGATACGGCAATCTCTGGTGCCTTTTGTGGCTCGACAGCGATGACCCGGACGGACTTGACGGTGTGGATGTCAGGAAGATGGGCGAAGCGCTGAGGGCGAGAGCGGGAAAGATCAAGAAGTACCGTGATGAAGCCGATGGAAGATACCAGTGGTGTATCGCTGCAGTGCCGTCGAAGAAGTGGGCGCAGAAGCTCTTTCCAGGTTTGACGGAGAAGGCAGCGGTCGAGAAGCTCTGGGAGAAGATCCTCTTCTGCTCGAGAGCCTCTGAAGACCCGATAGAAGCATGGAAGAGACACGATGAGGACCTCAAGAAGAGATGTGAGTATCTCAACAGCCTCTCGATTGACAGTCTCCACTACACATCCCCCGAGGGTACGGACCTCACTGTAGGTCTTATGAAGGAGTCTCTCTTCCTTGGAGGCGGAGAGGAGACAACCGGCAACAGAAAAGTCTACTTCCAGCCCAATATTCCGTCTGAGGAGTGTTTTACTTCCCCGAAGAAGGGAAGAGCCGACGGCATAGTCTATGCAACGATGCCGCTCTGTTACAACGGCAACCTCATTGAAAACTTCTACATAAGATTCAGGGACGGGAAGGCCGTAGAATGGAAGGCTGAAAAGAATGAAGAGCTTCTGGGACGTCTTCTAAGAATGGACGAGGGTGCATCCTACATAGGAGAATGTGCGCTTGTTCCGAACTCATCTCCGATCAGAAAATCGGGAATCCTCTACTACAACACCCTCTTTGACGAGAATGCTACATGCCACATAGCATTCGGTGCCGGCTTCGACAACTGTGTCAGAGACTGGGAGAGCCTGGGGAAGAATGGGTGTCAGGAGAAGGGAGTCAACGACTCACTCATCCATATCGACTTCATGATAGGTTCCTCTTCTCTCGATATTGATGCAATTACTGCAGACGGGAAGGTGGTTCCTCTCTTCAGAGGGGGTGAATGGGCGTTCTGAGATTTCCGCGTTCCTGTAAAGTAATTCCTCCCGCCCGGGAGGAATTCTGTCATAGTATGTGATTCAAGAAGTCTTTTGCACGCTGCGTCTTCGGGTGCGTGAACATCTCTTCGGGCTTTCCCTCTTCGATGACCTCTCCGTCGGCCATGAAGACTACCTTGTCGGCGGCAGCCCTGGCAAATCCCATCTCATGGGTTACAAGAAGCATCGTCATACCCGATGAGGCAAGGGCGAGCATGACATCGAGAACTTCCTTGATCATCTCGGGGTCGAGAGCGGATGTGGGTTCGTCGAAGAGCATGGCCTTCGGCTCCATTGCCAGGGCGCGTGCGATTGCGACTCTCTGCTGCTGCCCGCCGGAGAGCTGCCCCGGCTTCTGTCCCGCCTTGTCCTCGAGTCCGACTCTCTTCAGAAGGGCCATTCCCTTTTTTACAGCTTCCTCCCGGCTCATCTTCTTCACCTTCATCGGGGCGAGTATTATGTTGTCGATGACCGAGAGATGGGGAAAGAGATTGAATGACTGGAAGACCATTCCAACCTCCTCGCGGATCTTCCTTATATCACAGGAGGGGGACATTATGTCCACGCCGTCGATCAATATCGAGCCGCGCTGTGCCTTCTCGATGCCGTTGACTGTTCTCAGAAGCGTTGATTTGCCCGAGCCGGAGGGGCCGATTATGACGACGACTTCACCGTCATTGACCGTGAGACTTACATTCTTCACAGCATGCAGGATGGTACCGTCGTTATTCTCGTAATCCTTATAAACGTTCTTTATTTCTATCTTAGCCATTTTTGTGAAGTTTCTCCTCCATGAGTCCGACGAGGCGGGAGAGTATGAGTGTGAGTATCAGATAAATGAGGGCAACGATAAGCATCGTCTGTAGGGAGAGGAATGTACGTGATATGTACTCTCTTCCGCGCTTGAGGATATCTGAAAGAGCGAGAATCGAAACAAGGGATGAATCCTTGAGCATTGAAATGAACTCGTTTCCGATGGCAGGAAGGACAACCTTGATTGTCTGGGGGAGTATGACATGGATGAATGTCTGTCCCTTCGAAAGTCCGAGTGCAGTTGCAGCCTCTGTCTGTCCCTTCGGAATGGACTGGATCCCCGCCCTTATGATTTCACCCATGTAGGCTCCGAAACAGATGGAGAGGGCGATAATGGCGGCGACAATCCCGTCTATATGGATCAAAGACCCCAGTGCATAGTAGAGGAACATGAGCTGGACAAGGAGCGGAATTCCTCGGATGAGCTCGACATATACACCGCAGAGCTGATTGATTATCCCTTTCCTGCTTGATGATCCGAGTCCTGTGAGTACGCCGATGACGACCGCTCCGATGATTGCGAAGACAGTACATTCAAAGGTTGTCGGGATACCTTTCACAGTATAGAGGAATATCTTGAGGTAGGGATCGCTCTTGCATGTGAGAAGGAGCACGAGGAGAATCACAGCCCCGTAGAATGTGATGCGCCATGAGTTGAAGAGATGGCTGTTGCCTTTCTTCGGAATGAGGACACCGTCCGTCATCGTAATTACTGTAGGCGGCTTCTTCGTCTCTGTCGGATCAACAGATACCACCTTCTCTTTTATTTCGCTTTCCATATGTTTCGTCCTTTACGCAGAAAAGGTCAGAGGGGGAGTTCTCCTCTGACCAAAGAAGTCTATGATTGTTTAGTTGAGTCCGTATTTAGCCTTGAGTTCTGCCGTTACGCCTGTCTCTTCACACTTCTTCAAACCCTCGTTGAGGATGTTGAGAAGCTCTGTGTTGCCCTTCTTGACTGCCATCGCCAGGTCGTCGGAGTTCTCGAAGGAGCCTGCAATCTTGAGAACCTTCGAGTAGCTCTCGTTCTTGAGGACGAAATCTTCAGCTACGACTGAGTCGAGGACGACTGCATCGAGGTTGCCGTTTGCAAGGTCGAGTACTGCAGACGGTGCTTCATCGTATGTCTCGGGGCTCAGGCCGATATCTTCACATGCGAACTGGCATGTTGTTCCGAGCTGTACGCCGACCTTCTTGCCTTCGAGATCCGCTTCACTGTGGATGTCGCTGTTGTCGTTCTTCGTTACAATCGAGAGGGAGAACTGGAGGATGGGAGAGGTGAAGTCCACTGACTGCTTTCTTTCTTCAGTTACTGTGAGGCCGCTTGCTCCGATGTCATACTGACCGCCCTGGATACCTGCAATGATTCCGTCGAACGAGACATTGTTGATCTGGACCTTGATTCCCATTAAATCTGCAGCTGCCTGGACGAGTTCGACTTCATATCC